>DALYNO010000120.1:8088-9231 GCA_031975295.1 Anaerocolumna sp.
TCACAGTGTGCAAATACAACCATATTATTTTTCCGGGCTTCTATCATACCCTGTTTATAAAGTTTGGTATTCATTACAGATTTGCCATCTTCACTAATACCTGCGGCACCTTTGTCTGCCATTCCTTGAATATCAGCCAATTCAAGACCTAACTGTCCCTTTGTAACAGCACCAATAGGTACTATATTAACAATTGCCTCTTCTTTTGCTTTTAAAAGTAAATATTCCACCATATACTTGCTATCTATAGAAGGATTGGTATTTGGCATAGGACAGATTGTTGTAAAACCTCCTTGGGCTGCTGCCTTGCTGCCAGACTGAATGGTCTCTTTGTATTCAAAGCCCGGCTCTCTTAAATGCACATGTAAATCAATAAAACCAGGCATAACGTAAAGGCCTGTCCCATCAATTACCTTATCTGCCTTTGCATTAACAGCTTCACAAACCTGCGTAATCACACCCTCATCAATTAATACATCCATGACACCCTCTGTATTTGTAGCAGGATCAAGTACATATCCATTTTTTATTAATATCGTCACAGGTTACTCCTTCCATATAGCTAGTACATCATCCTCAGGTCAGGCTACTTATATGTCTTAAATCCACAAGGAACTACACTGCTATTCAATGAATTATTAAGTCACTTTACTATCTCTGATTACAGTTCTGCTTTTTCAATATCTTCTATCATTGCCTTATTAGATACATAATTTTTAATTTCATCTCTTGTTACCCACTTAAAATCATGCAGATCTTCTGAAAGCATGACTTCATCTTGTGTGGTTATACATAAGAAACTGATTCCAATATTACATACATCACCTACCATAAAGGACCAGGTATACAATATTCTATTGATATGAGCAGTTATTCCAGTCTTCTCAAATAAAGTTCTAAGTACACCTTTATCTGGGCTTTCACCGAACTCTAATTTACCATCAATAAATTCCCATTGATAAGGGTCCATAATCCTATCATCATACCACTTTTCTGCGATTAAGTATTTATCCTCATACTGCACGATACCTTTCACTATGATTTTGTACTTTTCCATAACTCATTCCTCCAAAGCAATGTAATTAGATTCTTTTGTCTCATTATTATTTCTTAAATTTCTTGTCTTATTATAACTTAACATAA
>DALYNO010000121.1:0-9214 GCA_031975295.1 Anaerocolumna sp.
TCAATAGATACAGAAGTGAAGGTGACAAAAGGAAGAGAAAAGGTTACAGATAACACAGTAATCAAATCACTTTTAATCGCATCAAAAACACTATCTTCAGCAGTAATAGCAGACTCTATAGAAACAATAAGTCTCTCATCCAAAAAAAAGTTAAAACGCACAACTAAGTTAAAGTCTTTGATATCATCAAATACAGCTGTTGATACAGTCCTTAAATATGATAAAACGTATGCAACGCAGAGGGTAGAGGAATGGAGCGACACAATGCATCTGAACCATATAAATGCTGGATTTGTTGGAAAAGAGCAGATAAAGGAAAGAAGTGGAATGATATCATACTTCTTTTATGAAGAAAAAGTAACAAAGAAGCTTGATGCTGATGCCGAAGTGATGATTGATATGAACCAAAATAGTATTGTACAATTTATATCATCATATGGATCAGCCAAGAAACTAGGCGGAGGTTCAAAAGTCCTTAATACAGAGAAATGGAAAATTGATATAGATGAAGCCTTTGACATAGTAATAGCCGAATGGGGTGAGGATAGTATAAATCAGTATGATAATCCGAAAATAGTTCTAAGGTGCAGTGAATCTTTCTGGGAATTTGTGTTATATCCGGAACCTGATGCGCCATATCCGGATATAACAGTGAAATTAGATCCGGTGAAAGGAGAGGTAATGGATATAACTGATAATAGAGACAGATAAGACTGAGTAAAAGAATATACAAAGTAATGTACAGAGTGGCTAACTAGGTAAGGTAGCATCCTTTGTATCATTGATTAAAATTAGTTGTAAACTTAGCATCTATACGTTTACATCTCGGACACTGTTCTTCCCAAAATACAATGAAGAGTGAATGCTGATTACACAAATAATGAGCCAAGACGGATTGTATCAAACATTTAGTTTTTCAGTATGCAAGTTGGTGGTCTATCAATCCTATAATTATTCAGGTATCCCACCGATTTCAATGATGACTATGCGATAAAAAACATTAAACCAGATTAACAGAATGATAGGATTTGCAATCAGCAGCAGAGAAGAAAAAGGGTTTTAAAACTTTTCTTTCTCTGCTGTTATGTTATTTTGGGTATGTCTATGACGAGGCCAAAATGATATTGAAGGTCGATGGTTCGGGTAAAATCGATATTTATGCCTATGACGGTGCCGGAAACCGTATTGCAGTTAATGAAACCTACAAATCCTTGCAGCCTTCAGGCTTTATTGACGATGCAACCGGTAATGATGTACAATATATCTTAAAGAAGACGGATTACACCTACTCTAATGCAGGAAAATTACTTAAGTTAGTGGAGAGGATGTATGACGGTTCTGATAAAGAAGTGCTTCGAAAGACAGTAAATTACTACTATGATGGCAATGGCAATGAGTTAAGCAATACGGCAAGCTGGACACATCCTCATACAATTAAGCTGAGACAATCCACAAAGGGAGCCGTGTATGGCGATAACATGGAGAATGAGACAGATTCCCTGATAGACCGTGTAAATAATACCTTTGACGGTTTTGGCAGACTTGTAAAAGTTGAGCGTATATCTGCAGGAGTAAGGTCTGAATCAACCTTTATCTACAACGGAGACAATTTAAGAGTAAGCAAAACCGTTAAAAAATCAACCAATGGATATAAGGCGGTAGTAACCAACTACCTCTATGACAGGCAGAATGTTATACTGGAAACAGATGAGAACAATGCGGTAAAGACCAGATATGTAAAAGGCATTAACTACATAGCAAGCATAAGTGCAAGCAATACGACCTCCTACTTCTTATTCAACGGCCATGGAGACGTCGTACAGACCGTAGATAAAGACGGGGAAGTACTAAATAACTATGACTATGATATCTGGGGAAATCCTATCTTAACGGTTGAGACAGCAGAATGCGCCATAAGGTACGCAGGAGAGTTTTATGATTCTGAGACAGGGCTGTATTATCTGAGAGCCAGATATTATAATCCGTATATAGGAAGGTTTATATCAGAGGACAGCTACTGGGGAGAAGATAATAATCCGCTGAGTCTTAACAGATATACTTATGCACACAATGACCCTATACAGTATATAGATCCGACTGGGCATGCGGCCGTAACGAAAGCTGCTCTGAGTGCGGTAGTGGTAGGAGCAATCAAGGGAATTACTTCAAAAATAGTATCTACCACAAAAGCAGTAACTGCCACAAAAACTGAAACTACCACAAAAACTGGAACTGCCACAAAACAGGTTATAAATGATAGTCTGCTTAAAGCAGTCGGTATCATTGGAACTCAGTTAATAACGGTATCAAAGGCTAAGACAAGTGAAATAAAAGAAAATACGGTACTGTCTGCTAAGTCTGTGGAGAAAACGCTAGCCACTACAACTGCAGTAAAAAAGACATCCATTGGGGAAATGACACAGTCGGAAATGAAAAGTAAAGCAGCTGCAATTAATAGAATAACCGTTAAAATTGAGAACTCAATAGATACAGAAGTGAAGGTGACAAAAGGAAGAGAAAAGGTTACAGATAACACAGTAATCAAATCACTTTTAATTGCATCAAAATCACTATCCTCTGCAGTAAGGACAGACACTATAGAAACAATGAGTCTCTCATCCAAGAAAAATACTAATACAATAAGTGAAAAGCAATTACGTGATCAACTTGAGGATTTACGCAACTCACAGTTAAAACGTACAACTAAGTTAAAGTCTTTGATATCATCAAATACAGCTGTTGATACAGTCCTTAAATATGATAAAACAATTGATGAGGTTAGTACTGAACTTGGTGTTCCAAAAGAGATGATTCAGTCTGTACTATATAGAGAATTAATATGCTATGGGCTTGATGATGTAGCTAAAGATGCAGTCGTTCGGCAATACTATATTTCAAAACAGGTACCTATACCGGGAACTGCATATGATTTATATAATTTATTTGGTGTGGATGATAAAGTAAAAGATTCATCAACTGGAATCGGGCAAATATTTGCTTCAACTGCAATAAAAGCTGAAAATATTGTACTAAATAATACTGCATTGGATACTAAAGCTGAAGATGACTTGTGGAATATGTGGCAAAAGCTTCAAGATCCTGAAACAAATATTTATTATATTGGATTAGTATTAAAAATGGAGGCTAAAAACCTGGACATTGACTTAAGTTCATCTACCCGTAAAGAAAAAATACAAGTTATGGGTGAATATAATGGAAATATTGATTACGGTCGCCATGCAATAAAATACTATGATTTGTTTAAAAAGTATAACAACAACTAGAAAGGGGAAAGTATGTTTCAGAAATGTGATAAGTATATAATAATGTTTGTATTATTAATATTTATAGCGATGCTTTCAGGCTGTAGTAATCCAAAACCTGAGGAACAAAGTGATGATACTGTAAAGGTGTTGAATGAAGAAATTAATACAATAAAATCAGGTTTAACATATGCAAACCAAAGGGCATCTGAGTGGCGAGAAACAATGCATTTGAATACAATTACCGCTGGTTTTGACGGAAAGGAGCAAATCAAAGAAAGAAAAGGGACCATAACATATTTTTTCTATGAAAAAAGTGTTAAAAAAGGGTTTGATGCCGATGCTGCTGTAACAATTAATATGAAAAGCAACAGTATAATAAAATTTAGATCATCATATGGATCGGCCAAGAAACTCGGCGGAGGAACAAAGGTTCTTGATATGGAAAAGTGGACAATTGATATAAATGAAGCCTTTGATCTATCAATAGTTGAGTTGGGTGAAAATTTTATAGATCAATATGATAATCCTAAAATAGTTTTAAGATGCAGTGAGTCTTTCTGGGATTTTGATGTATATTCAAACATTGATGCACGATCTCCGGATATAACTGTGAAAATAGATTCGGTCAAAGGAGAGGTATTGGATGTAATTGATAAACGGTAGAGTAATTGAAAAGACAGATCCTCTTGGAAATACTATTCTTTATACCTATGATTTAAATGGGAATCTGACAGAAGAAAGAAATGCAAGGGGGGTCACTACGCAATATGAATATGATAATTTAAATCGCCTGATTCGTAAAAAGGCTCCCGCAGCAGGGGAAGGAGTTGCAGTTACCCGCTACCTTTATGACAAAATGGGTAATCTTATAAAAGAGATTTCACCAAATAATTATCAGTCAGAGAAAGATACCGATGCACTGTCGGTAACTATGAAGGGAACCTCCTACACCTTTGATAGTATGAATAGGCGTATAACAACCAAGTCTCCGGAGGGCAGTTTACTTCAGGTCGTTTCCTATGATAAAAATGGTAATGTTCAAAAAATGATCGACGGTATACGTTATAACGGTACTGTAAACACTTCCAAAGGTACAATCTATACCTATGATGCATTGGGACGTGTAACAACTGAAGAAGACCCGTTGGGGAATCAATCCTCCTATGTATACAATGTATTGGATAATATCATCAAACAAACAGATAAGAAGGGCAATATTACACGCTATGATTATAATACAGACGGAACACTGTCAAAGACAACAGCTTCTGATGGTGGAGTTATAGCATATCTCTATGACTTTCTGGGGAGAAAAACAGAAGTAAAGGATCAGAGAGGGAATGAAACTACCTTTACCTATAGTGCTTTTGGAAGTCCCAGAGCTGAAAAGGACGCTTATGATAATCAGGTAGAATATAAATATGACCTAAATGGTAACCCAGTTATGCAAAAAGATAAGAATGGGGGTATGACCACCATCCTTTATGATGCTTGCAATCGTGTGATTGAAAGAAGACTGCCCTTAAGTAAAGACAGCAGCGGCACCGTCATTTATGCCAGAGAAAAATATTACTACGACGAAGCAGGCAATCTGAAATCCTTCGTGAGAGCAGGAACGAAGGATAAGACCGCTATACGGACTATCAATTATACATATTATGATAATAATCTTATCAATATCATAACCAATGACAGCGGAGCAAAAACGATAAACAGCTATGACCTGAATGGAATCTTATAACGCTTAAAAAGTTGAAAGCAAAAGATGCCGATGGTAATTCTGTCTTTGATACAGAAGAATATGTATATGACGATATGAACCGCCAGGTAGCGAAAATAGTTCTGGCGGATAAGGAAGATATATACGAATTTGATAGCCTGCCTAATTCTAAGTCGCTTATAGACAGTGAGGAGGATAAGGTAAGACTTATCACCACCATGGAGTACGATTTATTAGGAAACAAGACCAAGGAAATAAGTCCTTCCGGGAATGTAACTTCCTTTACCTATGATTCTATGAACAGGGTACTGACAACCGCTAAATCTGTAGAAGATGGTGTTATACTTGTAAGCTATCAGTACGATGCCAATGGGAACAGAACCAGTGAGGTGAATGAGCGGGGCTTCGAAAAAGAGTATACTTATGACAGCATGAATAGGTTGAAGACCTTCAGTGATGCCACAGGATATATCTTTACTTATGATTATGATCTTGCCGGCAATAAAATCAAAGAGACCAATGCGAAGAACAGTACCTTAACCTACAGTTATGATAAACTGAACAGACTAAAGACTACCACAGATCCCTTTGGCATTGTTATAAGCGCCAGAGAATATGATGCCAATGGAAATATGGTAAAGGATACTGATGCAAAAGGTAATCCAGAACTTTACAGCTATGATATGGCAGGAAGACTTGTGAAGTCAACCAGCCGTGAAGGGAATGAAACGAAGTTCGAGTACAACCATTACGGCGAGAAAACCAAAGTCATAGACGGACTTGGGAATTCTACCGTTTATGAGTATGACAGTGTGGGCAGATTATTAAAGGTAATTGATGCAAATGGCATAAAAACAACCTACACCTATGATTTGTCAGGTAATAAGCTGTATATGACAGACGTGGATTCTGATTCAAAAACTATAATTGCATCATTTACATTTGAATGAAAGAGGTAAAATAATTGTTTAAGAAAATACCATTTTTGATATTTGTTACAACAAGCACTATTTTATTAACATCATGCTCGTTTGGAGGTGATAGAGTGTTTGTTAGTAGTGAAGAAAAGCTAGCAGATGCACGAATAAAGCAAATACTTTCAGCAATTAAAGATAAAGATAAGGAAGCAATGAAAGTACTATTTTCCAAGCAAGCAGTAGATGAGATAAAAGACTTTGATAGTACTAAAGATTATTTATTTGATTTCTTTCAAGGTGATGTTAAGTCTTGGGAAAGAGATAAATGGTCTTCTGGCGAATCAGTGCAACATGGTAAAAAATCTCTTATGATTAGTTCTTGGTATACAGTAGATACAGATAAGGATAAGTATTTATTTTTCGTTATAGATTACACAAAGGACACCATAACCCCTAATAATGAAGGGCTGTACACATTACGCGTAATCAAAGCCAAAGATAAAGAGACGGATTCCGGTTACTGGCAAGATAAGATGATAGCAGGTATATACGAACCAGAAGAATAAAAATAACTAATTATCCCTCCACAAAATCTTAAAAAGAACTCTTATGTTAGATTATTATGTATAACAAAAGGGTTCGCTTCACTATATTCGATAAATACAGGCTCATAATATACGGAGCTACTGGGATAATCCTGCTATTTTAGCTAATGATATTGAAATTCTCGTTTGGGCATAGAGTAATAATGAACAGAAACATTATCAAAGCTATTCCGACGGTGGCTGGTGGAACTTCAAAAATTACTATAAGCAATCAGATGCTATTGGAAGATAATCACAAAGGAGATGAAAATGTTAAATCTTAATAAAAAGCATTCTTTGCTGACGTTGATTATTTGCTTATTATTAGTTATTGCAGTAATTATTCTGCTCTACTTAAGTATTAGTAAGAAGAGAGAAGAAGATTATGTTGAAATATTCCAAGAAAATAAAAATGTATTTGAGGAGTTATCAAGCAGTCTTATGTCATTAGAACATGGAATGAGCATATTCGAAAAATCCGGTAAAATTATTGTAAGAAAGAACGGAAATAACACAGAGCTTTCTGAATACTTTCGAGATGAGAAGATTAAAAGCAACATAAAAAGAGCAATAAGAGATTTAGGTATACAGAGTATTACTAAAATAAATGAGTATTTAAAGTTCACTTTCTATAGCAAAAAGGATTCGTACAATATAGTTTATGCTACAGATAAAAATCAGATAGAAGGTTATACAGAATTACAATATTTGGAAGGAAACTGGTACTACGGTTTTACATTTTATGAATGAAAACCCTAATCTACCAGATAAGCTGAGTAGAATAAGTAGTAGTATAGAAGAGGATATGAAACGTCGCCGTATGGCATAATGATAATGGTATCGCAAACCAAAATCAAACATAGGAGTTGGTGAACAGTTCATATTTTGAAAAAATTTATTTTATTTTGCGGAAAACAAGATTTGAGGAAGATAATCGTGTATATGGTTATCTTCCCCATTTCTTTTTGATGGATAGGAGCAGTAATTCAAGGTATTTCGAGTATAACCCTTCGGGACCAAAAAAACTGAAACTACCACAAAAACAGGAACTGCCACAAAACAGGTTATAAATGATAGTCTGCTTAAAGCAGTCGGTATCATTGGAACTCAGTTAATAACGGTATCAAAGGCTAAGACAAGTGAAATAAAAGAAAATACGGTACTGTCTGCTAAGTCTGTGGAGAAAACGCTAGCCACTACAACTGCAGTAAAAAAGACATCCATTGGGGAAATGACACAGTCGGAAATGAAAAGTAAAGCAGCTGCAATTAATAGAATAACCGTTAAAATTGAGAACTCAATAGATACAGAAGTGAAGGTGACAAAAGGAAGAGAAAAGGTTACAGATAACATAGTAATCAAATCACTTTTAATCGCATCAAAAGCACTATCTTCAGCAGTAATGGCAGACTCTATAGAAACAATAAGTCTCTCATCCAAAAAAAATACTAATACAATAAGTGAAAAACAACTACGTGATCAGCTTGAGGATTTACGTAACTCACAGTTAAAACGCACAACAAAGTTAAAATCTTTGATATCATCAAATACAGCTGTTGATACAGTCCTTAAATATGATAAAACAATTGATGATGTTAGTACTAAACTTGGTGTTCCCAAGGAGATGATTCAGTCTGTATTATATAGAGAATTAATATGCTATGGGCTTGATGATGTAGTTAAAGATGTAGTCGTTCAGCAATATTACATATCAAAAAGTGTACCCATTCCGGGAACGGCATATGACTTTTATAATTTATTTGGTGTGGACGATGAGGTAAAAGATTCATCAACTGGAATCGGACAAATATTTGCTGCAACTGCAATAAAAGCAGCACACTATGCCATAAAGACTTCCTTTACGATCAGATACATTAGCAAGGAATTCATTTACAGCATCCTTGCAGGGGACTTGACACTCAGGATACCTGTTCTCCGAAAATGATATATACTTCAATAAGTAATGCACCTGAGTGTTATATACATATCCAAGGCTTTGTTTGTATAAAACAAATGCAGTAGCAAGGTCACGCAGGGAAACTGATTTATCATTCACAATCATGCCCTCCTTCCAGCAGGGAAGAGGGAGCGTACACCCAGACAACTTAATATCATCTGTGGTTATATAAATCATTGCGCTATTCTGATTACTATGGCCAAGTGATTCTGATATAACAGGAAGAGGAACCCCATGTCTAACATTCTTGATGCCATACTGTGCCTTGTGATACGAGTACCATAAATGCGTCCATGGCTTTCTACACCAGCATCATCGATAATGTTTCTCAGGATATTTCTGCAACCACTGTGCGTTATTATTGGTGAAAAGGGTGCAACACTTGTTAGATAGAACAAATATAAAATTAAAATAAATAAATGCCTTGACTTATTCATTGTATAATGTTAAAGTATTTAAAGTTGCTCAATGAAAAGAATCTATTTTTCAAACAATTCAAATAAAATGAAAAATTAAAAAAACTTCTTGACAAAACATATCAAATGAGTTAAACTATATAAGCTGATTCGCTACGGGTTAAGCCAATGACATTGAATTATGTATCATATGGAAAACATCAACTTTCATATTTATTTGCAAAAAGAAATAAAAAAAGTAGTTGACAAAGAGAATTAGTTGTAGTAAGATATTAAAGCTGTCGCTTCTAAAGGACAAGAGAACCTTGATAACTGAACAGTAAAACAACCCTGAAAATTCTAATAAAATTTTCA
>DALYNO010000122.1:0-9212 GCA_031975295.1 Anaerocolumna sp.
TTCAGATTACAGACTATACTCCAGAAAAACTTTCACTGGGTGTTATGTGTGTCTTAGCTGGGATTAAGACTGTAAACTTTGAAGAACTTATGAAAAGGGTTGTAGTGTCAGGACTCGATGATAATTCAATTTTAAAAAAATTCGTAACAAATAAAATAGAGGCTGAATTTTGGAAGCAATGCGAAAAACAATATGGTTATATGGATGCTTCACCTACTGTATCAAAATATATGGTTACGATGATAGTAACTTACACAGATACATTGACAGAAGGCAATATTCCAAAAGAGTGGAAAGTTTTTCTTTCAGGAAAACATAATGATGTTGTAGTTTTTATTAAGAATCTAATGAATAATGAGGAATCTAAGCCTATTTATGATGACATTGCATATAGAATCGCAAGAGAATTAAATGCTTCAAACTTAATTAAGAGAATTCCACTGGAAAATGTTGTGGCTTGTGACTCTTTTGAGTTATTTGATCAGAATATTATTGATTGGATGATTGCAAAAATTGAAGATAATATGCTGGATGAAAAACTCGCAGGAATGACAATTCCAGAGATTTGCGAAGCTCGTATCAAGACATGCTACCATTTTGCTGATAAATACAGAATTCATTATTTGATGCTTTTCAATGCATATAAACTGATTAAAGAAGTATCCTTGCATACCTACAAATCGCAACTTAAGGATGTTGTGGATGAGTATGTTCAGAATACTTACATGATAGATACCTACTATCGTAAGTTCTATTATTACATGGATAAAGTTGGTATGAGTGAGAATGTAGAGAAAATTAAAGAACTGGTTGAAAATATTTATACGAACAAGTATCTAACCTCTTTTGCATATCAGTGGAACCAAACCTTATCCGATGAGGTATATAATACTTATCCAGATATGCGTCAGGAAGACTTCTATAGTACCTACGTCAAACCTTTCATGAAAGAGGATGGACGAGAAGGACGAGTTATTGTCATTATATCCGATGGAATGAGATATGAGTGTGCGAGAGAATTACTTGATAACTTGGATTTAGATGAAAAGTGTGATGCTAAGATTAATCATATGCTTAGTGTTTTGCCGTCGGAGACAACACTCGGAATGGCATCTTTACTTCCTCATAAGGAAATTGTGGTGGATGAGAATTTAGATATCATAGTTGATGGTATGCACTGTGGAAACAGCACAACTGAAAGACAGAAAATTTTGCAGAACACGATAGAACGTTCTGCTTGCTATGATTTTGACAAGGTTATGAATGCCAAAAAGGATGAAATCAGAGAGATGCTTCAGGATAAAGATGTGGTTTATATTTATCAAAATCAGATTGATGACAGAGGCGAGAGTAGTCGTTCAGAGAATGAGGTGTTTAACGCTTGTCAGGAAGCGATTGAGGAAATTCAGGTATTAATTCGCAGAATTACGGGTTATGTATCAGCAACCAGATATCTCATAACAGCAGATCATGGTTTTATTTATAAGCGAGATAAAATACAGGAATGCGATAAGATCTCTATGGATAAATCACAAGTTTCATATGTAAACAAGAGATACTTACTATCTCTTGAGCCAATTAACAATGAGGCTGTTATAAGTAGAACACTTGCATACTTAAGTAAGTTAAATCAAATTTATGTTTCAACACCTTTAGGAGCAGATATCATTAAGGCAAAAGGTGGCGGTCAGAATTATGTACATGGTGGTTCATCTTTACAGGAAATGGTTGTGCCTGTGATTAAAGTAAAGACATTTACTGGTAAACAGGATACTGGCATGGTAAATGTGGAGCTATCATCGTTTACAAATAAGGTTACAAGCATTGAAGTTAAACTTGACTTTATGCAAATGGAACCTGTTTCCGATACAAAGAAATCAAGACGTTTAGTTGCTTTCTTTGTGGATGCAGATGGAAATAAGATTTCTTATGATGTACCTCTTATAGCAACAGTAAGAGAAGCAGATGCAAGAAAACGTGTTATGTCAGAGAAGTTTACACTAAAGAGTGGTAGATATAGTAGAAGCAAGGATTATTTTCTGATACTTGCTGATATGGATGATGAAAGAATAGAACATCATAGATATAAATTTGAAATAGATATTGCTGAGTACAACTAGGGAAAGCAGTGAAGTGATTGGAGGAACCAAGGATGAACGACTCGTATATCATTAGCAAAATGAATGGATATATGTTCCAATTGAGTGGGAAAATAGGAGTGTGGCTTGAAAAAAAACTACCTAATATTACAGATAATTGGTGGCAAGAGCTAGTTATAAATAATTTAAGTACATTACAGAGAGAACATATAATAAACAATGAAATAAAAGATATTAGTGGACTTGATTTGGCTGAGTTATTGCGTGTGATTGACCGTAACTGGTTTATTATTACAAGCAGATTCTTTATCAATAATAAAGAACGAGGTAACATTAGAAAAATGCAGGAAGTCCGTAATTCTTGGGCTCATATAACTCCAAGTACCATAAGCAAAGAAAAAGTTCTTGCTGATGTTGATACGATTATTGTTCTTATGCAGGCATTTGATGCTGCCATGAGTGAAACACGAGATATGGAAAACTTTATCTTTGACGTAGAAGAAGATAAGGAAATTCAACTGGAAGAACCAAAAATAACTAAATCTGTTACTGAAGTTAAGCAGATTACAGATGAGGGCTTCAAAATTGGTGATGTTGTTACGTTGGTGAGTGATTCAACTGCAATTGGAGCGGTTACAAATATTGAAGGAAACAGATATACCGTTCTAATCAACGGAATAGCTCAGTCGTTTTATGGAGAACAGATTAAGCCTTTTAGGCAAAAACTAAAAAGCAACCTTCTCCCTATAAAACGTGTTCGTTCCTCCCTTACTGCATATCAAATCAATCATCCAGGCAACAGTAATCTCTATTCTTTGAATTCAGCGAGAATTGATTTTGTACCATATCAGTTTAGACCAGCATTAAAAATGATTAAGGCTGACAGCCCTAGACTTCTAGTGGCAGATGATGTTGGTGTTGGTAAGACAATTGAAGCAGGTTTGATTCTGAAGGAAATGGAAGCTAGATCAAACATTTCGTCAGTACTTATTATTTGTCCGAGACCACTTGTTGCAGAGCGAAAATGGGTACTTGAAATGAAGCGCTTTGATGAAAACTTTACACAGCTAGATGGCAAGGATTTTGCAGAAGCAGTGTCAGAAACAGATCGAGATGGTGTGTGGCCAGAACGTCACAGTAAAACGATAATTCCTTATTCTTTATTTGGAGAAGATTCGATTATGGGAATCCAGTCTAATTCTTCTAAAAGAAAGAAAAGTATTGGACTTGCTGAACTTGATCCTTCGCCGCATTTTGACCTGGTAATTGTGGATGAGGCACATACAATCAGAAATGCAAATACATGGTGGTATAAAGGTGTAGAACTATTTTGTAGAAATGCCGATGCAGTTGTGTTTTTAACAGCAACGCCTCTTCAAAATAGCAATAACGATTTATATACATTATTGAATCTACTTAGACCTGACATGATCATTGATAAAGATACATTTAATACGATGGCAGAGCCAAATACTTACATAAATAATTTATTACGTATTGTTCGTAATCAAGCAGAGGGCTGGCAGGAAGATGGAAGAGCAGAGATATCGCATATTTTAGAGACAAGTTGGGGACGTAATGTTATTCAACACAACCCTAATTTTGAGAAGATATATGAATTTTTAGATAAAGAAGATGTTACAAGAGAAGAAAAGGTAGCTATGATATCACAGGTTGAAGCCTTACATTCTTTTCACGGAATTATTAACAGGACTAGAAGAAGAGATATAGAAGATTTCTGTATTCGTAGAAATCAAACAGTGAAGGCTCCATTCAATTCTGTACAAAGGGATTTATACGATTCGCTGATGGAATTTGAAGAATCAGCATTAACGATGCTTCATGGAAGCAGAAGTGTTCGTTTTATGATGTGTACGATAATGCGTCAGGCATCCAGTTGTATTTTTGGTTTGGCTCCTTTTATGAATGATATTGTTACAAGAAAGCTGAATCAGATACAAGAAGATGGAGAACTATATGAATCTGATTTCGATATGAACAGTGAATTTGAGAATTCATTGTTTGAATTAGCGGATGAAATCGTAGGTTTAACCTCAAAGCTTACAAAGGATGATCCAAAATTAGATAAAATGGTTGAGATAATCAGGGAGAAACAAAAGGAAGATAATAATCGTGTTATCATTTTCAGCTCATTTAGGCATACGTTGACATATCTCCAGAAGAATCTGGCAATGCTAGGAGTTAGAGTAGGACGAGTTGATGGTTCAGTTCCTGATGAAGATCGATTTGCGATGCGACAGAGATTTTTATTGGATAGAGATGATGAAAATGCGATTGATGTGCTTTTATTCAGTGAAGTTGGATGTGAAGGTTTGGATTATCAGTTTTGTGATACGATGATTAACTATGACTTACCTTGGAATCCAATGAGAATCGAGCAGAGAATTGGTCGTATTGATAGGCGTGGACAAAAGAGTGATACAGTTAAAATTTACAATATGATAATCGAAGATACCATTGATGAAACGATATATGATAGATGTTTGAGTAAGATTGGTGTGTTTGAATCAAGTATTGGGGATTGCTCGGATATCTTAGGGGATATTAGTGAGCAAATATTTAAAATAATGTTTGATCCAGAACTTACTGAAGAGGAGCGAAATTTAAAGATTGAACAAATGGCAAACAATGAAATAATGAAAGTTCAAGAACTTCAACGTCTAGAACAGGAAGAAAAGTCATTATTTGGGTTTGATTTGTCAAAATATATGATAGATAATGATATTCAAAATGCTGAAAACGCATGGATTTCACCGGGGAGTATGAGTGACATGGTGGATGCTTATATGGATGATTTCCTTGGAGAAGGAGAGTATATCAGAGGTAAAGCAGAAGTTAAGAGTCTACGACTTTCGGCAGAAAAGAGACAAATGCTTTTGGATGGCTTACGCAAGATTGATATTGTCAATTCAAACAATGCTTTAAAATTGTGGAATGCTTATCTAAAATCAAGTATTCCAACATTAAAGGTAACGTTCGACAGTACCGCAGCAAAGGACGAAAGAGATGTAACTTTTTTAACACAGATGCATCCACTTGTAAAACAAGCAGCTGCATATGAGAGTATGAGATTCCCATGTGAAATCGCTTTATCGGTATGCAGTGAAGATATTGCGCCAGGGGAATATGCTTTTTTGATTTATGCATGGAATTATGTTGGATTACGTCCTGATATTAAATTGATTGCTGTTAGTGATAATGAAGATGTGCAAAAGAACATTCTTTCTATTATGCAATATGCTTCTGATTATCATGAACAAACCAGTGACTATAATTCAAAATGGAATTCTATGGATCAGCTTCATTATGAAAAATGGAAGGCAGAGAAGGAAGAATATGTGCAGAGTGTAAAGGCTGAATGCGATTATCGATTAGAACAGCTAGCACAATCAACAAATCAGAGAGAAGCTATTTTTAGAGAAATGATTACGAAAGCGGAAGATGAGAAAATTATCAGAATGAGGACATCTCAGTTAGATAAGCTTCTTGCAGATTTTGAGAAACAGAAAAAGGATATGGACAAAACAGTTGCAAAAGCTGAGATAAAAACCAATCTTTTGGTGAAGGGTATTTTACATGTAGAATAAGGCGGTGAATTTACTATGGGGAAGATAGACTATCGAAAAATATATGATCTTAATCAAGATGAATGGAAGGCGTTAACACGAGAACCACAGAAGTATGAAGCACTTTTGGCAGGGCACTACTCAGACAGTAATCACTTTGTTTATGAGTTATTGCAGAATGCAGAAGATGCAAGGGCAACAAAGGTAGTAATTGAATACGATGGGGACAAGCTGATTTTTTATCACAATGGGAAACCATTTGATGAGGAGGATGTAAAAGGTGTTTCCTCTATGCTCATGGGTACGAAAGATAGGAACGATGCAACAACCATTGGAAAATTTGGAATGGGTTTTAAGTCCGTATTTAAGTATACCTATCAGCCGGAAATATATTCTGATGAAGAAGCATTTCGAATAGAGAATTATCTTTTACCAGTAGAAATAGCTGGAGAGTGGAACCATATAGAAGAGAAGGAGAGACTTGGTTATATAGTAAATGGTGGCGGTAAATTTTATCCATTTTCCTCTTCGAATCATTTAACAAAATTTATCATTCCATTTGCAAAAAAGAAAGATGATGGCTCGGTTGTTCAGGTACCAGGAAATGAAGTATTAACCAAATTAGAAAGTCTTACAGGCGAAATACTTCTATTCCTTACATATATTAAGAATCTGTATTGGGTTGATAATACTACGGGTAAATTTGCTAGAATTGCTTTGTCAGAAGTAGATAAAGATAAAAATCTTATTGCTTGCCGTATGGAAGGAACTGCATATGGTGAAAAAGAAGAAATTAGCAGATACCTCAAATATAGAAAAGTATTTGATCACCCGGATATGAAAAATGCAGAGGTAAGTGTTGCCTATAAAGTAAATAATAGAGCGAATAATATCAATGAGATGCCCAATACGGATATATGGGTTTATTTTCCGACCAGAGACAATACAGAATTACCGTTTTTAGTTCATGGTTCTTTTGAAACCGCTGTTTCACGAGAAAAATTGATGACACCTTCTGCTTTTAATGATTCTTTATTTGATGAATTAGGAAATTTAGTAGCAGATTCGTTAGCAGATTTAAAGAACCGAAAGATGATTACACAAGTATTTATTAGACGAGTACTACTTGGAGCATTCAAAGATGAGGAAAAGAACCATACGATACCTGGATTGAAAGAAAAAGTGTCACAAAAATTCTTGGAATGTGCTTATTTACCAGATAGAGATGGAGAATATCAATCTGTTGCAGATCTGTTCATGGCGGTACCGTTTGGTATTGCAGATTTTTATGGCAGGCGAATATTTGAAAAGTCTTTTGAAAGAGTCAAAGGATTTGTAGCATTTAACAACGAAAGAGAATCTAATTTTACGGAATATTTTAACTGGCTAATCAATGATTTGGATATTAGAATTTTTACATTAGACAAATGGGCAGAGTCACTTGTGAACATGGATGAACAATCAGTATATACATCAGAAATGGATGATTTGAATCTGTTTTATAGCTTTTTGTCAGATAATCGAGAATCGGTGTATGGAAGTAATCTGACATACACAAGAAGTGGACCCTACGAGCGAATGATTAAGAATACCATTGCTAGAGCTTGGGATTGCTTAAAAAGAGCACCAGTCATTTTAAATGCTGAGGATACGCTGATTCCTGCTTTTAAAGAGAAAAAAACAAATATTTATCTGGGTTCAACAAGTAAATATAAGAGTGTTGTTGCCTCAGCAATTGTAAGCAGTAAAGTATCGAAAGATTTTGCAAGGCTTTTTGATGATGGATTTCAAATTACGGAGTTTGATAATTTCCAATATATAAAAGAAAAAATAATTAAGAAATATGTCGATGTTGAAGAGCAAATTGCTTTTGATGATATAGAACATTTTGAAAAAGAGTATGTTGAAGATATTAGCCAGATATTGAGACACATCGAAGAAACACATGATGCAGATGAAATTAGAGAGCTTCTCAAAAATGCATATATAATTAAGATAAAAACGGATTCAGATGAATCTACATTTAATATACCTAGTGCTGTTCACGTGAACACATCAGATGAAGGAATTGATTTAAATGTATATTACGAACCAATTCCTTATGAAGATGAATCGGATGAAGATGGATATCAAGATTACATTTATGAGGAATTAGCAGCAGATGCCCTTGATACTTTGTTTTACGAGGAGCATGGAGTATCGATTAAAAAACTCAAACAGCTGGGACTGATTACAACACCAGTACAGGAAGGAAAAAGAAATCAAGAAGGTGTTGGTGATGGACATTGGACAGCATTAGGTGAATATTGTCCCAATATAGAATTTGATGGGATTGAAGATAACTTTTCATATATTCAATATCATCCAGACGAAGAGTTAGCAAAGAGAAAATCGGCTGAATTACTGAAATTAATGCTAGCTAGTGCTGAAAAACTACAAGGAAAAGTTAGATACAGAAAAAATAATCCATATGATCAAGATGAAAAATCATATTTTTTAAGACATACACTAAATTTTGCGGCCTGGTTATATTCAAAAACAGGAGAAATTGTTAGTCCTATGCAGATTTCGAAATATGATTTGGATAAAAATATATATGGAGATGTAAATCCTAATAAAGAAAAGTATGAAATTCTTGGGTTTAAGGAAACGAATGAAGATAGTAAGGCAGATGCATTTGAAATGGTTGGTGCTTTAGATAAAAGGGATAAAAAGATTCTTTTAAAGCAGCTTGCTAGGGAACTTGGAATGCATGTCGGCGAGATTGAATATAACGATGAAGTTGCTTTAACAGCAGAAGAAGAGGTATTTAATCCAGATGAATGGATTTCATCAGAGTTTCCAATACATAAGGTTCGAAATATTGAAAGTCTGCTTCAGCATGTTAGAGAGCAATTTTTCTGTGCTGATCCAGTCAAATATCAGCCTATATTACGTCAACTTCGTGTTAGCAAATCACCAAAAATTGTGCGTACCTATGCACTTGGTATGTATACAAATGAAAGTAACGCACATATATGCCAGATATGTAAAGAACCCTCACCATATATTGATGTAACCGAAATAGCAAACTACGGAATAGAACTACCACAGCTAAATTTGTGTCTTTGCAGGAATTGCTCCAGCAAATATAAAGCAATTAGAGATACAAATAAAGAAAAATATAAGAATCAAATGAAACAAGTATTGAAAAGTGCTGATTTAGATTATGATGCTGATGAATTTGAGGTCACTTTAAACTCAGAGACCACAGTATACTTTACACAGAC
Organism: Anaerocolumna sp.; assembly: GCA_031975295.1. Taxonomy (GTDB): domain Bacteria; phylum Bacillota; class Clostridia; order Lachnospirales; family Lachnospiraceae; genus Anaerocolumna. The sequence goes on from DALYNO010000122.1 coordinate 8,956, forward strand.
GCACCTTGCAGAAGTACAAGCTATATTGTCATTGATTGATGAATATGGATTGCCAAACGAACAGTTTGACGAGGAACATTATGAATCTGAAAGTATAACTAGTGGACCATTGGGATATTTTTCAAGAACAAAAAGAGAAGTACAAGAAGAAAAGATTGAAAAGCCAAAGCAGATTTCAGATGCAGGAGCAAAAGTAAATCATAGGGTTTTTGGTAATGGTATAGTTTCCAGTTGTTTCGGAGATAGAATTACTGTCA
>DALYNO010000123.1:0-9177 GCA_031975295.1 Anaerocolumna sp.
GGTGGTGAAGGGCAGAATCCCTTATATGTTGCCTTACTTGCAAGTTTTGCCCAAGTATATCGCATTAGCCTAAAACCCAATATCAGAAGACGTGCTACGCCAAGGCTGGTTGTATTAGATGAAGCATTTTCTAAAATGGATGCAGAAAAGGTTGGAAGTTGTATTGGTCTTATTCGAAAGTTAGGTTTTCAAGCAATTATCAGTGCCACCAATGATAAAATACAAAACTATGTTGACAATGTGGACAAGACTTTTGTTTATGCTAACCCAAATAAAAACCGTATTTCCATACAAGAGTTTGAAAAAGGGAATTTTAGTGAGTTGCTTTTCATTAAAGAGGATGATGAGTATGACACTAATTGATCTAATTCTATATAAATACTGATTCTATGCTGAGAAGATAGAGGATAAAATGTTTCTTAAAATAAGAAGGTGTGACGAACCACTGCTGCATGTGGTGATAGATTGTATTTGCAAACATAAACAGGTTTTGGAACAGGAGGCCTATTTATAGTAGTTCTAGGATTAGAGGTAAAAGCTACGAAAGTAAATGACTGCTTAATTATCACATCCATTTACTTTACAGAGGGCTTTTGAACCTCTAATCGTTTAGTGACTTACCAATCAGGTTAGTTTTTTTGAGATTAATCAACAAAATCCATAAGTTCCTGATTAAACTTTTCTTTTTCATCATAGAACAGACCATGACCACTATGATCAAAGGTAACGAGCTTAGAACCCCTAATACCTTCCTGTTGTGCCAGGGCCAGTGGATAAAGACATACTTCATCATGAATGCCATGCATAATTAGAGTTGGCACACGAACGGTTGCCATATCATCAAATAATGTCTCATAAAGCCAGGCATATGAAACCATTAAGGTAGACCAGCTTGCAGCTTCCAGACCAATATTAAGGAACCAATGCTTAAAAGCCTCTGTTGTTGGCTGATAGAAAAACATTTTACCAAAATCCCATAACATATTAGGGCGATCGTCATAAGTTTCAGAGATGATATTGTACACATCAGATTCTTTTAGACCGTATGGAAAATTCCTGCGTCTGATTAGACTAGGTGCAGCAGCGGCACAAAGTACAAGTTTGGCTACACCATAACCTTTATGACGGGCCATATAGCGTATAGCTACAGCACCAGCCGTAGAGTGCCCTAACAAGGTTATATCTTTTAAATGAAGTGCTTCAATAACACATTTGATATCATCTGCAGATGTGTCATAATCATATCCGTGAACTGGTTTGTCTGATTTTCCAAAACCCCTAATATCCATACCAATGCATCGATAACCTTTTTGAATCAGTTCATTATACTGATATTCAAAAAGGGTGTGGTCAGCTGGCCATCCATGCATAAAAAGTATAGTCTTACAACCCTTAGGATTAATATCTTCTACATAGAGATTAACACCAGGTTCTACACATACCCAATAGTCCATTAGAATACTCCTAATACTACTTTCTATGTAATATATTCAAATTATTATATCTCGTTACTTAAAATTATTTGTAAAAACCAAAAGGAATGATAAAGTTGGCTTTTAGCTATGGTAGAATAATGAATCATAAACAGTACAGAATTGTTTATTATAAACAGTACAGAATTGTTTATAAGCTTGAAATTTCCATGATTTATGATATACTAATTTAGAATAATAGGAAATGGAAGAAAGGAAATCCTTATGAAGTCATTTAAGGCCATTGATCGAAAACTTAACTCCGCGCAAAGATCACATAATGATTGGTCAGCAGCTTTGCTCGGAGTTTAAATTATACTTAGCTGATGTTAAAATAAATATCTAAATCATCCCTTATATATAGAAGAGGGTTTATTTTGGTACTCATTTTAGCATCTGTAATTATAATTTAGATAAGGATTTCCACTATAAATCCAAACTGCAGCAGGATGTACCTGGCTGCAGTTTTTTATTGTATAGTAAATTATCCGAATTTACCTATGTAATAAAAAGCCCTACCGGGCGAAAGGCACATGACGCACCCATGGAAGAGTGTCTCTTACATGACAGAGCGTCAGTGCCAGAATGTGTTTTGCACATTCTTTGTTCGTCTAAAAACTTTAAGTGATCTTTGCTTCATCTGAATATATCATTAGAGGAGCAGGGAAGATGAAATATATGAAAGCGCAGAATGTGCTGCCAGAAGAGTTAGTGAAAATGATTCAAGAATACATGAGTGGAGATTATTTATATATACCTCGTAAAGATGGGGAACATAAAGCTTGGGGAGAAAAAAGCGGAACAAAGCATTTACTTAAGTCAAGAAATAATGAAATATACCAAAAATATAGAAATGGCAGTAAGGCTGAAGCATTGGCAGAAGAGTATTTTCTGTCAGAACAAAGTATAAGAAGGATTATAAGAGAAGAAAAGTCCATGGACGAAAATGAATTAGAGAGACCATAAATAGACATAAGAAACAATTCAATTACCATATAAATAAGTAGCATAATTAATACAGAATCAAATGTGAAATGGAAATCCCTTATAAAATTATATATAGTATTCATATCAGGTATGAGTTACAGGGTGAAAACATAATTTACCCTCCTAGCTTCTGATGACAGGAATCAGCCTATGGAAGCTGGTAAAATATTCATATATAAAAGAAAGGGATTGAATAAATGGCTTTAAAACCACATAGAGGCAAAACATTATGGAATTTGCCATCTCATGGCAGAGGAACCTGCCCATTATGTAAAACAAAAAGAATTAAAGTTTTATATCCACTTACAACAGGGGATGGAGTAAAAACGACTGTTTGTAAAAGATGCAGAAATAAGAAAGTAGCAACTTTACCAGAGTAACATCATGTTAAATGAATAAGATTTAAATAGGAATTACATTGAGCTTCAATTGGAATCAGTGTAATTCTTATTTTTTTAGAGATAATTTACCTTACAATACTCAAAATAATAGAACTAACAATGCAGTTTAAAAATCGACATATCTTTAAAAATATTCTGTTAATATGCCTTAATTAGATTATTTAAGTGATAATCACCTTGTGAATCATATGAATATTTGCTATGATATAAGATGTATTCGTATTACCACTTTAAGAAAACTGGAGAGAATTTAAGGAGGCACAAGGATATGCAAAACAAATATGCGGGAGATTCTAACGAAATAACCAGAGAATATTTTGATTCTTTGCTTATAGAGATGCGTCATATAGATGCTGTGGTACCATCTACGGTATATGAACTTTTTGGAGAGAAATTTTCAACCCCTATCATGACAGCTGCTTTGTCCCATCTTAATGGGTTACATCCTGAGGGAATGGTGGAATTGGCTAGAGGTGCCCTTGCTGCAAATAGCGTAATGTGGACTGGCATGGGTGATGAAACCGAACTGGAGGAAATAACTGCAACAGGTGCTAAAACAATAAAAATAATAAAGCCATATGCAGATAATAACATAATTTACACAAAAATAGATCATGCCAAAAAATCTGGGGTAATTGCAGTCGGTATGGATATTGACCATGCATTTAATCATAAAGGAGAATCAGATACTGTACTTGGACTTCCAATGACCTGTAAAAGTCTTGCAGAAATAAAAGAATTTATTAAGGCGGCGGAGATTCCTTTTGTAATCAAAGGTGTTTTAAGTGAACAAGATGCTTATAAATGTCTGGAGGCAGGTGCCAAAGGAATTGTAGTCTCCCATCATCATGGTATTTTAAATTATGCAATACCACCTCTTATGATATTGCCTAAAATTGTAAAACTTGTTAATAAAGAGATACCTATATTTGTAGATTGCGGTATTTTAAGCGGATTAGATGTATTTAAAGCCCTGGCATTAGGTGCTCAAGCAGTATCTGTTGGACGCGCACTTATGGAGCCTTTAAAGGAAGCAGGAGCCAGTGGTGTGAAGAATAAAATAGAAAGTATGACAGAGGAATTGGCTGGTGCAATGGCACGTACATGTTCACCAGATATTACTAGAATCGATTCATCTGTTATTTGGAAAAAATAATTTTTATAAGGAATTCATGATGAACGGAGGTCGTAAGTAGGAATGGGAGGAACCATGACGAAATATATAATAATTGGTATGATTGTTCTTATCATAATCATTGCGGTTTTTGCTGTCAAAAGGACAAAAAACGAAAAGCCAAACAATGTAACAAATGATAATAGTACCAATGAGACAATTAAAAATAAAGAACAAGGTAATAATACTGCTAATAAATCCTATAAAATAAGTGACAAGGCTCAATTAACAGATCAAAATATAACCGTATCCATACCAGAAGCTATGACTATTTATCTGGGTAATACAGAGAAGATGAAAATGAAAGCATCTGTTAAACCAATTAAAATGGTGGCTTTTAAATCTCTTGATGAGTCAATTGCCACTGTAACTGGTAAAGTGGTCATTGGCCAAAAAGTAGGAAAAACCTCTATTATTACAACAGCATTGGTAAAAGATAAGTATTATGAATTTACCACAGAGGTTACTGTTAAACCAGGTAAAGTAATGGTAACAATGGATAGTGATTCCATACAGGTAGGTGATACAACCAGAATTAAGACCATGGTATCTTCTGGCGTAGTCAACAGTCTATCCTATTCCTCTGATAAAAAAGAGGTTGCAGTGGTTCATACAGATGGAAAATATGGTTTTGTAACAGGCAAAGGTGTTGGAAATGCTACCATAACAATTAAAGTGAATATTGGTGGTAAGTCTAAGACGGAAAAAGTTCAAATTAGAGTTGATGAAAAAGAACAGCAGGTACTTCCTGTGGCAAATCCAGTGAATGCGAAAGATTATACCATAGAAGATGACTGGCAGGGCAGCAGAGTCTACTTTGGACATTATGAACAGGATAAGAATCCTCTAAATGGAAATGAACCAATCCTTTGGCGAGTGCTTGAGGTAGGTGAGGATAGTTTATTGTTATTATCAGAATATGGTCTTATCTGTAAGAATTATAATGAGACATTTACGAATGTAACCTGGGAGACCTCAACTCTTAGAGCCTGGCTTAATGGAGCATTTCTGGATGCAGCCTTTACCAATAAGGAAAAAGAAGCGATACAGGATACGCAAGTGGTCAATAAAGATAGCAAGACCTACAAAACAAGTGGTGGAAATGATACCATTGATAAAGTTTTTTTACTATCCTATGATGAAGTACAAAATAATGCCTATGGATTCCAAAGCGGTATAAGCAATAAGAGTAAATCAAGACAGATGAGATTAACAAAGAGTGCCTTAGAAGAAGGTTATGTTAATAAAGACAATGGCAATACCTGTTGGTGGTTGCGCTCACCAGGAATTACAAATCAGTATGCAGCTTATGTATTTACTGTAGGTAGTATTACAGAAAGCTATTTTGTAGGCAGAAGAAATGATGCAGCCAGACCAGTGATACGTGTGAAGCTTTCTTCTGTTATGTTTGGAGATAATATTAGTGACGGGAGTAATGCTTATCCTGAAATAATTGTAAAATAATAGTAATATATAATTTTTGCTAAGGGCATAGTGTGAGTACGATTTCACATTATGTCCTTTGGTGTCTGGGAAGATAAAGATTATAGTTATCAAGAAAATATGACAAAGGTGGAGTAATCATATGCTTATTCTGTTAGTATTTGCAGCTTTATTTCTTATCGGAAGCGGGCACAATGTGTATATGGGAGATTATAGTAATGCTTTAGTTGGTGGGGGAATTTCACTCTTTTTATTTTGTCTGTATCTGTTTTTTAAAAGAGAAAGTAAGAAAAATGATGAATTTTTACAATGGATTTTTGAGAACCAGGAGAGAATTCATAGTAGTGGCATGACTTATGATAATGGTAAAGTAATTGATAGGTATACGGAACTAACCAGGTACAATGTATGCTTATCCTTTGTGATATTTACCATAAAATTACCTTCAAGATACTATATTAAGGGGACAATATCCTCGAATGTTGCGTTAATTGTATGTACTTTAACTACTTGTTTATTAGGTTGGTGGGGACTCCCTAGAGGTCCTGTCTATACGGTACAAGTTATCTATAAAAACATATCAGGTAGTTATAATATAGAAGTGTATCAATTACTTGGGGAAGTCTACACCTAACTTTTGAGTAAAGATATCCCCCACCCCGGCTTCCATAAAGTTTATTCTTATCATATAATTTTTAAGATAGTGTAAGTACTTTGCTTGCATATAAAAACGAAAGAGGCCATTTTCATGAGATTTTTAAAAAAGAATTTGAATCGGGATGAGGTAAATATGCCGCTGATTCTTATGATCTTGATTATTATTGCTATCGTAACCATACTGTTTGCAACTGGTTTGGGACCGGTAGCTGTTCACCCTGAAGTAACAGCCAAATTACTTCTTAGTAAGCTTCCTCTTATCGGAAATTATATTCCTAAGGACTGGGAGACATTGGACTATAATATAGTCTTTGGTTTGCGTCTGCCCCGTGTCTGTCTTGGAATGGTAGTCGGTGCTTCTCTTGCAGTATGTGGTGTAACCATGCAAGCACTTGTACGTAATAATCTGGCGGACCCTTTTATATTGGGGGTATCTTCTGGGGCCGCTGCCTTTGCAACATTGGGCATGTTGTTTGGAGCCTTTTCTTTCCTTGGTACATATTCCTTATCCATCAGTGCCTTTATTGGTTCGGCAATTACTATTATTTTTGTATATATGATTTCTCGTGTGAGAGGGCGAATTAATATTACACAACTTTTATTGTCTGGCGTTGCAATTTCTATGATTATGGAGGGGGTGACGAGTATTATTAAACTCAGTGCACCTAATGCTCTTGGACTTCATAATGCAGAGTTTTGGATGGCAGGAAGTCTCGCCGGTGCAAAATGGGCATATCTTAAATTGCCTCTTGGTGTATTATTTATTTGTTTGATATTTTTATTGGTTCACTATCGTGGATTGAATCTGCTTCTATTAGGTGACGAAAGTGCCGGAGCTCTTGGTATAAACGTACGTAGTTTGCAAAAAAAGCTTATTCTCATTGCTTCTCTAATGGCTGGGGTAACAATTGCTGTTAGTGGTACAATCGGATTTGTAGGTCTTATGGTTCCCCATTTTACCAGATTATTTGTTGGTGGGGATCACAAGAAAGTATTGCCAATCTCTGCATTACTTGGGGGGATACTGGTAGTATGGGTGGATGTGGCAGCCAGGATGATTATTGCACCTGAAGAACTTCCTGTTGGTATTCTTACAGCCGTGATTGGTGGCCCAATCTTTATCTGGATGTTGAAAAAGAATAACAAGGAGAAGAAATAGGAAGGCGGATAAAAAATGCGAATGCAAATAGAGGAGTTATCTTTTTCCTATGGGGAAAAAGAGGCAATAGATCATATATCTCTGCATGTAAAGGAAGGAGAATTCGTAGGGGTGATTGGTCCTAATGGCAGTGGGAAATCTACGGTACTAAAAAATGTATACAGAGGCTTAATACCAGATAGTGGTACCATAACATTGGATGGAGAGAACTTACTTAAGATGTCTTATAAAAAGTCAGCTCGTAAATTAGCTGTTGTTGGTCAGGAAAATGATGTGCCATTTGACTTTTTAGTAGAAGATATAGTTGCAATGGGACGAACGCCCCATAAGAAACTTTTTGACATAGACAGTCCTCGGGATAAAGAAATTGTTAATCATGCACTTTGGCATCTGGGTATGGAGAGTATGGCTAAGCGTAATTATCTTAATTTATCTGGAGGAGAAAAGCAGAGAGTGATTATAGCCAGAGCAATCGCGCAGGAATGTGACTTTTTTATACTTGATGAACCTACTAATCATCTAGATATAAGTTACCAGATTCAAATCTTTGATTTCATAAAACGTTTGAAAGTCACAGTACTTTCTGCCATTCACGACCTTAATATGGCAGCACTGTATTGCGATCGTATTTATGTGCTGAAAGAGGGGAAGGTTGTTCTGGAAGGTACACCAGAAGAGGTACTGACGCCGGATCATATCTACCGTGTCTATGGGGTAAAAAGTTCAGTAGAGAAACATCCAATTACCGGCAAGCTGACAATCACTTACTTGCCTGGAGGAATTGGTGATAATAATGAATAATTTATGGAGGAAAGTAATGAATAGGTATATGAACCTGCTGCTAATCTGTGTACTTATGTTGTCTGTAATGACAGCTTGCAGCAAGCAGAATACTGCTGCGGAAAACAAAGATTTTGGACAACCTATACAGAAGGTTATAGAGGATGGGGATACAGGCATTTATCCTATCACCATTGATAACTATGGAAGAGAAATTACTATAACTAAGAAACCAGAGAAGGTATTGACGCTTGGACCCAATTGTACTGAATTGTTTGCAGCACTTGGACTAGAGGATTATGTGGTTGGAAGATCTTTAATTAATCATAGTCGTGGCCCACTGGATGAATATGCGGATGCCGTTAATCATATTCCAGAGCTTAACTATGGTTCTGCAACCCGTGAGGCCATTCTTACCAGCGGAGCAGATTTTATTTATGCACTGGATTGGGAGATAGGTGAAGCAGCCTGTAACATAGATGAAGCAGGTGAATATGGTATGACAGTATATGTTAATTCTGCTACAACCCTTATAGAACAATATCAGGAAATACTTGACCTTGGTAAAATCTTTGGAGTGGAGGAAAAGGCAGAAGCTTTTGTTGCAGACCAAAAAGCACGTATAGGGGCAGTTGGGGAAAAACTAAAAGATATAAAACCAGTTGATGTACTAGTTTATGACAGTGGAAACGACGGTGTGTTTACTTGTTCTGGTATTAATTTTGAATCTTTATTGATTGGTCTTGCTGGTGGAAATAATATATTTTCAGATCTGAATCAGAAACAGTGGATTACAGTCAGTTATGAAGAAGTACTTGCCCGTGACCCGGATGTTATACTAATTCATGACTATGATTCTCCTTCTGTTGAGGAAAAGATTGCTGAAATAAAAGCAAATCCAACTCTATCCGGACTTGATTGTGTAAAAAATAATCGATTTGCAGTTATCAGCCTTGAGAGTGTATTACCAGGAAATCGAATGGCCTATTCAGTTGAGAGTATGGCAAAAGAATTCTATCCCAATGTATTTGTTGAATAAGTATTATGATTAGTTTCATACTTTCGTGTTATTTCATCAAGTGTTATCTTGTTATAAAAATTGCT
>DALYNO010000124.1:0-6351 GCA_031975295.1 Anaerocolumna sp.
TACAGTCCTATATTTAAAGAGGTGAGAGGAGTTAAACAATGTCAAAGATACCCAAGGAAAGAAAAGCACTGTACTATATAGGAATGGGAATGACGATTCTTGGAATCATTCTTTTTATTTCTGTATTTTTTTCAACAGCTAGTATGATGAATGATCCTTTTGCCAGCGGTCCACCTAAATTTACCAATGCAGTGATTGGCATGATAATGATGGTAATTGGGGGAATAATCCAAAATGTTGGAGCTAAGGGTAGTGCAGGATCTGGAATGATTCTTGATCCAGACAAAGCCAGAGAAGATCTGAAACCCTATAATGAGGCTATGGGTGGTATGCTAAATGATGTAATTAGTAATGTGGATGTGCTTGATGATATGATAAAAAAACCAGAAGAAAAGGAAGTTATCAAAATCAGGTGCAGAAATTGTCAGGGTCTAAATGATGAGGATGCGAAATTCTGTAAGAGCTGCGGACAGATATTATAAACAGACTAATTTTTATATTATTAATGAAACGGAAAGAAATCTGGAATACTCTATGTTGCATGTATTCCAGATTTTTCTTATCCTCAACTACAAAAGATGCCCTTTTGTGTTCCTGGGTTGACTGGTAATTATTAGATAGATATAATATGCCCAAAGATAAAAATGGAGGTGCCTTATGCACTATAACTGTTTAATCGTTGATGATGAAGAACCATTGGCGGAAAGTACCTGTGAATACTTTAATATGTTCGATGTGAAAACCCACTATTGTTTAGATGAAACCTCCTGCTATAATTTTCTTGCAGAAAATACAGTTGATTTAGTATTGCTAGATATTAACTTAATTGAATCATCAGGTTTTTCTGTATGCAAGAAATTAAGAGAAACCACCCAGGTACCCATATTATTTATAAGTGCCAGATCCAGTGACAGTGATATATTAATAGCCCTATCTATCGGTGGTGATGATTATATTAGGAAGCCATATTCATTAAGTGTATTACTTGCTAAAGTAAAAGCAGTATTAAAAAGATATAGTTCCATGATTCCTAATACAGAAATCTATGAGAATAAAAACTTTAGAATAGATTTTACTAAAAAAAGAGTGAATGCTTTTGGTGAAGAAGTTCATTTAAAAGCGATGGAGTACAAATTGCTTTCCTATTTGGTTCAAAACAAAGGGAGGGTAATTTCTAAGGAGGAATTATTCGAGAAAGTGTGGGAAGATGTAATTACAGGAGATGGTACTTTAAATGTACATATCAGACATCTAAGAGAGAAACTTGAAAGAGATCCTAATAAACCTGAATTTATTACAACACTATGGGGAAGAGGTTATTTATTTGAAGATGCTATGCAGCGATGATTGACATTCAAGTATTATAAGGAGGGATTTGTGAAGATTAAATTGTTTTTGATTCTGTTTACATTAGTTTTAAGTACAGGTTTTATCATATGTATATCTCTACTTCCTGAGAGTAGTCATAGCAGTCTGGATAATAGTAGTGTAAATGATATTGTAAAAACTTATGAAAAAAACTGGGATAAGCTATTAGCAAACGAGGCGATTAATATAGTGAATCCAAGAAACTTCTCCTATGCAGTCCTAGATTCCAGGGGCAATCTATTAACAAAAACAGATGATGTTGCGACCACTTCTATATTCCAGGCAATCAGTCACAGAGATACCATTTTGGATATTGTAGTATCCGGTAATTTAGTTGGTAAAGTTATTATATATAATGAACTGGTAGATGAATTTGCCCTAGCAAGAAGAAATATTGTTATTTGTATGTTTGGAATCATCCTTTTTATATATTCTTTGTGTATTGTTTATTTGTTATATCTTAAGAAAACTATATTAAATCCTTTTTTTATGCTAAAACAATTTGCAGGAAGAGTTGCCATGGGTAATCTGGAAGTACCGCTTACTATGGACAGAGATAATTTGTTTGGTGCATTTACAGAAAGTTTCGATATTATGAGAGAGGAGTTAAAAAGGGCCAGAGATAGTGAAAGAATGGCAAATGAAAGTAAGAAAGAATTAATCGCCAAATTAAGCCATGATATTAAGACTCCAGTTGCATCCATCAAAGCCATATCAGAATTAATGTCAGTACAAATGAATCAGGGAAGGGACAAGGAACGGTTAGAGATTATAGGTGCCAAAGCTGATCAAATTAATCTTTTAATTTCTAATATGTTTCATGCAACCTTAGAAGAGCTAAAAGAACTAAAAATTACAGTTACAGAGGAGTCAAGTGAGAGTATTGAAGAATTAGTGAAAGCCGCAGATTATGAACAATTAGTAACTATAGAAGGGATTCCACAATGCCTTATACTATGTGATAAACTACGTTTGGAACAGGTAATTGATAATGTAATCAGCAATTCCTATAAATATGCAGGTTCAAAAATAGTTGTGAAAGGTGAGATAGTTACTACTGGTAAAAGTTTAGATGTTCAACAAGAAGATAAACTTGTTATTACAATAAAAGATTATGGAACAGGAGTGGGTGAGGATGAACTGCCTTTATTGTTTGAAAAATACTATAGGGGAGAAGCAGGTCTTCATAAATCAGGAACAGGCTTGGGATTATATATTTCTAAGTATTTAATGGAAAATATGAAGGGTAGTATATCATGTAGAAATTATAAAGATGGTTTTGGAATTATTCTGACTCTCTCTTTGCAGAATTAAGGTTCTGTTAAGAAACGGGCAAAGACAATTAAGGACTGTTGCATTTAGAATAGGTATAGAACCTTAAAGCTTGCGAAAGAGAGGAAATATGGAAAATATAATGATAAAAACTACAAAATTATGCAAAACCTTTTCAACAGAAGGAGTTCAGCAACATGTCCTTAAGAACCTGGATTTAAATATTAATCAAGGGGATTTTACAGTAATTATGGGACCTTCCGGTTCTGGTAAATCCACTTTATTATATGCATTATCAGGTATGGATAAACCTAGCCTTGGCAGTATAGAATTCGATGGTAGGGATATTACAAAGTTATCAGAAGATAAGAGAGCAGTATTTAGAAAAGATAATTGTGGATTCGTTTTTCAGCAGATTTATCTTTTAGATAACATGAGTGTATTAGACAATATTATGACTTGCGGGCTTTTGGTTAAGTCTGATAAAAAACAGATAACTAGTAAAGCCCTGGAACTTTTAGAACTTGTGAATATATCAGAGAAGCACACTGGTAAATTTCCATCCCAGCTTTCAGGCGGAGAGGCTCAGAGAGTGGGAATCGTAAGAGCTTTAATCAATGACCCTAAAGTATTATTTGCAGATGAACCCACAGGTTCTCTTAATTCTGCCAGTACAAAAGCTGTTCTTGATGTTTTTACAAGGATTCATGAAGCTGGTCAGAGTATCGTAATGGTAACACATGATTTAGAATCAGCAAGAAGAGGAAACAGAGTATTATATCTAAAGGATGGTTCTGTATGGGGTGAATGTAATTTGGGTAAGTACATAAGTGGTGATGAAGAACGCCATGATCAATTAACTGGCTTTCTGAAGGAAATGGGGTGGTAGAAATGAAACATATTCTACTATTATCCAAGTCTTATATGAGAAAAGGCAAATTACAGACCATGTCATTTCTTGTGATATTATTATTTGCAGCACTGCTACTAAACATGGGCATTGTGACGCTATTAAACTTTGGTGATAATTTTGATAAAAGGAGTGGATTACTAAATAGTGAGGATTCTTTAACTTTAATGCTGAAAGAGGACTATAAGGAAGCGTATCTTGATTTTCTGAAAAATGATTCCAGGGTAAAAGACTACGAGGTAAAAGAGACTATATTTACTTTATCCAGCATGTCTTATGGTGGGGGAGATTTAACTTTAGCCACGGTATTTATGAATAGGTTGGATAATGACAGAATTGGGAAAAGCATGGTTGTAGATGAGTCAGAGAACGTATATGAAAAGGGTATATATCTGCCGCTATCCTTTAAGACTGGTGGAGGTTATGAACCAGGAGATACAATTAAAATAATCATTGGTACCAAACCTTATGCATATAAAGTGGCAGGCTTCTATGAGAATATGTTTTTAGCATCAACCAATACTGGAAGTGTGGGGATTCTTATGGAGGAGGCAGATTACAAAAAATTAGAAGATGAGCTAACAGATGCTTTTGCAGGGGTAGCTATAAAAGTTCAGAGTAAACATAGGGCAGATGCTTCTGGTATTACAGCAGAATTTCAATCCTATATCTCACAAAAAGCACAAACCCAGTTATTTTATAGAAATAATGATTATGATTCCGTGAAACAGTCCAGAACTATAACTGCTGGAATCGGTTCTGCCTTAGTGGTATCCTTTTCATTTATAATAGCCGTTGTAGGAATCCTAATCATTAGATTTCGAGTCCATAATAACATTGAAGAAGATATGAAAAACATTGGGGTTTTAAAAGCAATGGGATATCAAAGTAATCAAATTATAGCATCTATTATGATTCAATTTTTAGGTATTAGTTCCTTAAGTGTAACAGTTGGGATAGGTTTATCTTACATGTTACTACCGGTGCTGGCACTATCCTATGAAGCACAGACAGGTATACCCTGGAAACAGGGTTTTGATATGTATTCCACCATACTTACAGCTGGGATAATACTTGGCAGCGTTGCATTAATGTCTTATGTATCCGCTAGCAGGATTAAAAAAATTTATCCTTTAACTGCCCTTCGAAATAATATACTTACGCATAATTTTACAAAAAATTATTTTTCTCTGACAGGATACGGAAGACAATTTATTTCTTTACTAGCTTTTAAGTCTCTCTTTCAACGAAAGAAGCAAAATCTAATGATGATATTGATATTTATTGCCGTAGGTTTTACCTGTTCTTTTGCCGGAATACTATATTATAATATTGTCACTGAAGATAAAGCCTTTTTAAGTATAGCAGGTGAGGTGGCAGATGCTGGTGTCTATTTAAATACCGATATAGAATATGAGGGTATAAAAGGTGAACTAGCACAAGTTGATGGTGTTAGGAAAGTCATTTATTACGATCAGAAAATGTTAGAATCAGAAGGCAAAACCGTGTATTCTTACATTTCAGAAAATTATGAAGAGACAGAAGGTTCTCTTGTGTATGAAGGAAGACATCCGAAGCATAATAATGAAGTTGCAATTGGTGGAAAGATGGCATCAGATCTGAAGAAACTCATAGGGGGGTCCATGAAACTTACCTATGGAGGACAAACAAAAGATTATTTAATAACTGGATTACTACAGTCTGCCAATAATATGGGATATGATATGGAAATAACACTGGATGGCATGAAGGAATTAGATGCTGCCTATAAACCTGGTACCCTTTATGTATATTTAGAAAATAATCATAGCATGAAGGAATTTACTGATTATATTGGTGAGAAGTATACTTTAGAAATTATCTCAATTATGAATATTGGTAAAATGATTAACAGCCAGATGGGAGTTTATAAGCAAATTGTTACTTTGTTTTCTGTGGTTATCTTATTCATTACAGCTATTTTAGTTACGTTGATACTTTCGTTGGTCATCAGAACTGTCATTATACAAAAACAAAAATATTTAGGCATACAAAAAGCTCTTGGATTTACTTCAAGACAGCTGATAAAACAACTTATTTATGAATTTCTACCAGTAACTATGCTGGGTATTGTTATAGGTGGAATATGTGGATTTTACTTTATTAATCCCTTACTAAGTATACTGTTTTTTAATATTGGTATGGTTAAGATGCAATTTGTTATGAAACTGAATGTATTTGTTATGATGGCATTAGGTATTATCCTCTATTCCTCTCTAATGATTCTTTTCCTTTCGGCTAAAATCAAGAAAATATCTGCCTATCAGTTAATTACGGAATAAGAAGAAGATGTGAATCAGGACAATAAAGTGGGATGAGTAATCAAGCTTATGGAATCAGGATTATGAATTAAGATTATGAATTAAGATAATGAATTAAGATAATGAATTAAGATAATGAATTAAGATTACGAATTAAGATTTTTGAATCAGGCATATGGAGTAAGTAAAGGCAACGTTCGGAATCAAGAAAATAGGAAAAATTTGAAAGAAGAAAATAGGATTGACATTTGATAAAAATGGTTATAATATGTGTATATACAAACGTTTGTATATACACATATTTTTGTATCTGGAATAGTACCACAGGATTAAGACTGAAATGACAAAAGAAAGGGTGTGTTAACATGGAAGATAAACTGGATAAAAAGCTGGATAATTGTTTGTTTTTTTCATTTTGCAAGTTGCAAAGAGAAATTGGAAGAGTTGCTGATGACAAATTTAAGATTACCGGTTTAGCACCAAGTCATGCATTTCTGATTA
>DALYNO010000124.1:6361-9123 GCA_031975295.1 Anaerocolumna sp.
GATTAATATTGTGAACCATAGTGAAGGTATTCACCAAAAAACAATAGGTGAGTTACTTCATATGTCCCCCTCAACCATTACCAGATTTGTAGAGAAATTAAAAAAAGAAGGATATTTGGTAACAAAATCTGAAGGAAAGAATGTATATGTTATCCAACGGATAAGGGAAAAACACTACAAAAAGATATTGATCGGGCATGGGAAGATCTTTATGAAGCTTACTCTAAAGCTTTAACAAAAGAAGAAAAAGAAGAATTCACTAGATTGATTCACAAAATGATGAGCTACTTAAGCGGTTGTGAACAGGCTGATAGGAGTATGCCGAGTTCGAGACAATGAAAAATCTCCTTACATGATAGAGTAAGTTAAGCATGATAGGGGAATTTTACAACCCAATAAATAAGATTGTCCTGCACAGAATATCAAATAATCAATAAATACAAAGAAAAAGGAGAATTCATATGGAAGAGATTTTTATCCGTAGAAGTATTAGAAAGTTTGAAGACAAAGAAATTGAAAAAGAAAAAATAGACAGGATTTTAAGAGCAGCTATGCAAGCACCTTCCGCTGCAAACCAACAACCATGGGAGTTCATAGTAGTAACTGATAAAGAAGATTTGAATGTATTATCACAAGCTAGCCCATATTCTAAACCAGTAGCAGGGTCTGGTGCTACCATTCTATTACTGGGAGATTCCAGAAATTTTAGAGTGCCTGATTGCTGGCAACAAGACATGGGTGCAGTGGCTCAGAATATTTTGTTAGAAGCAGTACACTTAGAACTTGGTGGTGTTTGGATGGCTCTTTCTGCTAATCAAGGTGCCTCTGAATATGTAATCAAACATTTTGATTTACCTGAATATATAAAGCCTTTTGCATTTATTGCCTTGGGGTACCCAGCAGATCAGAAGAATCAATTTGTAGATCGCTATCAGGAATCCAGAGTTCATTATGGCAAATGGTAGAATTTGATCAATTAAGAAATTTGGATGAACAAGTCCCGCTTCATACCAATAAACCTGCTTAAGAGGTAACTAACCTAACGATAGAATTACGATTGGAGAAAATTTATGATTAAAGTTGTAGCTAAGAATTATATTAAAGAAGACAAAACGGAGGAATTTCTTGCATTATCAAAAATACTAATCCAAGAGACTAATAGCAAAGATGCTGGCTGTATAGAATATAACTTATTTAAAGATTCAAAAGAATCCAATGTATACACATTTATAGAAGCATGGGAAAGTTATGAAGCTTTGAACCAACACATGAAAGCAAAGCATTTTTTAGAGTTGGTTCCCCAATTAGGTGAAATGGCAGAGAAACCGGGAGAGACTGCTATATATACTGAAATTTAATAGACACCAGTAATTGGGAAATCTGAAATAGAATTGATTTACCTGATTAACTGTTTGGAGGGTCAATTTAACACAGAAGCTTTTTAGCCTAGTAACATAATTTTGACACTCTAATCCTATTCAAATAAAATTATTAGGAGGATCAAAATGAGTCAAATCTTTTCATTACCTATTGATGAAGTAGTGAGAAAACGTTATTCTGTAAGGTCATATGAAGAAATGGCGATACCGAAGGATACCCTTAAAAACATTGAAGAGTACATGAGCAAACTTGATAACCCATTTCAAGTACCAGTAAAATTTAAATTGCTGCACACAAAGGGAGCTTCTAACGAAAAGAAACTAGGTACATACGGAATGATTAAAGGAGCCACAGATTATATTGGTTCAGCTATTCCCAATGTAGAAAACAATCTGGAAGCATTAGGTTACGCCTTTGAAAAGTTAGTACTTTATTTAGCTTCCATTGGTATTGGCACTTGTTGGTTAGGTGGCACCTTTAATAAAGGGGAGTTTGCCAAAGCACTTAACATAGAAGATGGGGAGTTATTCCCAGCTATTACGCCTATTGGATATGCAAAAGATAATAAAAGAATTTTAGAATCATTTGCTCGTATGGCAATTAAGGCAGATAAAAGAAAGGATTTTGAAGAATTGTTTTTTGATAAGGATTTTACAAAACCTCTCTCAAAGAATTTGGCAGGTGTTTATGCAGAGCCATTGGAATTTGTACGCCTTGGTCCTTCTGCCTCAAACAAACAACCTTGGAGAATCGTAAAAGATGGAGATAATTTTCATTTCTACGAACTAAGGAATCCGGCCTATAGTGATAAATTGGGCTATGACATACAAAGAGTAGATATTGGAATTGCACTTTGTCATTTCCAGTTAGGTGCATTAGAGAAGAATTTATCAGGTGAGATTAAGAAAGTTGATCCGGGAATTAATAAGCCTGCATTGGCAGATTATATTTGCTCATGGGTTAAGAGTAATGAAGTTATTTAAGATAATTATTTTTGGCTTAAGACAAAAACAGTTGTACTCTTACTGAAATATATTGATAGGTAAAATTACTTAAAATAAGAAGTAGAGCCGATAACCAGGGATTTTATTAACCATGGAGTATCGGCTCTATTTAAAGTTCAAGCTGGTGATTCTTAGAGAAATTATGCAGTTAATACCAATAGACTCACAGTTGCAGTTACAAATTATGCATCAATATTTCGTATGGAAGGAACCATATAAGTTACAACAGCAAGTAATACACAAATACCTCCTGTCAAGAAAAACCAATGATGAATGCCTAACCTGTCAGCAAATAAAGCTGAAAACACTAAGCCCAAGGGCATTGCGATAGAAGCAATACTTCCATATAAGCCAAACACGCGTCCTAAATATTCAGGT
>DALYNO010000125.1:0-9121 GCA_031975295.1 Anaerocolumna sp.
GACTTATGAAATATCATGTATTACTGGAATTCTAGTTATGAGTGGTATAATTCTACTTACAAACCATATTCCTATTTTATTTGGAGTTTCTAAAGAAACAACCATTATGTTACATACAGCCTTACCATTATGTGGTATATCACTTCCGTTATTTGCGCTGACAAGAGTAGCCTCTGCATATTTTTATGCGATTAAAGAGTCTTTAAAAGCATCCCTTTTAATCTATTCTGAAGTAATGGTAATACTACCGATTTGTGTTCTATTGCTGCCAGTATTATTTGATTTAACAGGTTTATGGTTAGCCTTAGTAATGACCCAATTATTACTTTTAATATTCTCCCTAATCCTTACTGGGTGTAAAAAAATTCCCATAAGAGAAGGAAGTTAGCAAATAAAAGGAAATGGTATTAGATGAATGAATCTAAACCATTTCCTTTCATAAATTATACCTTTCGTTAGACAATTGAGAAACAACATACTTAATTTATCATACAATTAATATGAATTTTCCAGTTCGATTGCCCTATGGAAGAAGTTTATACTAGAAAACTGTATCAATTGTATTATATATCATTAAGTCTTTGTGTTTTGTAATTACCTATCTACAAATTTAGTTCTATTTGTCATTTATTTCTGTTTGGAATGATTATCTTTATTGGTAATGAAGTGTATGATACCAACTATGATAATTGATAGAATACCAAGTATACTTAAAATACAATATACTACAAATTTCCCAAGGCTCTCAAGTGCATATAGACCAGATTCATTATGAAAATTCTCACATATTGCCAATACGATATTTATAATAGTAAAAATTAAACTAATAATATAGAAAATATAAATGCGTTTAGACTTGATCTACAACAACTCCTTAGTTTATGATAGTAAGTTAATATGTCAGAATGCTTTAAGAGGTACAATTATGTGGATTCCCTGATAATAGTAAAAGTAACAATTGTGATTACGAACATTAACTTATTACTACGTTAGCATATTTTGACATCGTTTGTCAATAATTTGTCAATGTTTTTAGAATAATCTAAAATATATTACATTTCTTCTGGGCATTGAATGCCTAGCAAGGACATACCGTCTTTTATTGTATTCTGAACAGCATAGACCAACAATAAACGAGCACTTTTAATCGCTTCACAAGCATCTTGTATGGAACACATATGATAAAATTTATTAAATTCTTGTGCTAAACTAAGGATATAGCGAGTTAATATACTGGGTTCATAGTTATTTGCAGCCCCAACCATATGTAATTTTGTTTTCTAATGTGTTTATCTCCTTCATATAGTTACAACTTGCAATTATTTTTCCTAATTCTAAAATCATATAAACCTCCTGTGTATTTTAATAATTATAAATAGAATAGATAGTCAATAATTATAAATTCAACTTATTTATTTTCCAGATGAATTTTCCAATTAAGAATCTAATGAGAAATTTTGGGAAATAAAAAACCGTAATAGAATATGAAATGTAATTGCCAAAACAATTGCCATTTTTAATCTATTACGGTTACTTATTCAAATAATTTAATTCACCGCATAGATACAAGCCAAATACTCCTGTAACTATGCAATAATCTGCAAGGTTACAAGAGGCCAGGTCTGAATCTAGGTCTTAAATTCTCTATGCTTGGTGAATACATATTATTACTTCCTTCCATTTAATTATTATATGCTAACATATGGCTTTGTAAACGTCAACCAATTTCTGTCATTAAGTGATAGCTTCTACTTTACATCAGGTATCTATGATGGGAGAATCTATCATTATTATTTCAATATAATAACCTGTATTATTTACAGTAAAAACATGTAAAATTATATGGATTTACAATATATGGAATTTATGCTATGTTGATTTTACAAAGTGTAAATGCACTTTGAAAAAGAGAAGGGAGAAAGGGAAATGAAAGATTTTAGAAAAAAGACAACAATGATAATACTCGCATTTTCACTGTTATTTCAATTAATGACAGCTCCAGTTAATGCAGAATCAGCACTATTTGTAGTAGAGAGCGAAAACACCCAGTTATCCTCAGAACTACAGGTTACCACACAAATTTATGGACAACCTAAACCCGGTTATTCAGGGAATGGATTCGTTTGGATGCAGAATTCAGGGACTTTAACATTCCAGGTTAATGTGCCAAGCACAGGTATGTATACCATATCCACCAGGTATATGCAGGAATTAAGTGCAGACGGAAGACTTCAATATCTATACATTAATAATACCAATAAAGGATCGTATATGCTGCCGTATACAAAGGTATGGTCTGATTATGATTTTGGTATTCACAAGCTGCAGAAAGGTATAAATACGATTCAAATTAAAGCAGGTTGGGGATTTGCTTATTTTGATACCTTTACGGTAGATAATGCTAATCTAGATCCCCTAGAGGTGGCACCTATTCTATCAGATAGCCAAGCAACAATTGAAACACAGCTTCTAATGAATTATTTGACTGAAACATATGGCAATCATATTATCTCAGGGCAACAAGAAATATATGGTGGTGGTAATGATGGCAATATGGAATTGGAGTTCGACTGGATTTATAATTTAACAGGAAAATATCCGGCAATCAGAGGTTTTGATTTTATGAATTACAATCCACTGTATGGATGGGAAGATGGAACCACAGCTCGTATGATTGATTGGGTAAATAATAAAAATGGTATCGCTACTGCTTGTTGGCATATCAATGTACCAAGAGATTTTAGTACTTACGTACTTGGTGAGTTTGTAGATTGGAAGAAAGCCACATATAAACCTACTGAGACTAATTTCAACACAGCTAATGCTGTTATACCAGGTACAAAAGAATACCAATATGTTATGATGACAATTGAAGACCTGGCGGAGCAATTGACTATATTACAGGATAACAACGTTCCTGTTATTTTTAGACCATATCATGAAGCAGAAGGCAATGGCGGCCTGAATGGAGAAGGTGGATGGTTTTGGTGGGCTTCAGCAGGTGCAGAGGTTTATAAACAATTATGGGACATGCTTTATACAGAGCTGACCGAAACCTATGGATTACATAATTTGATCTGGACCTACAACAGTTATGTATACAGCACTTCTCCTGCTTGGTATCCAGGCAATCATCAGGTGGATTTAGTAGGATACGATAAGTATAATACAGTTTATAACCGTTATGATGGATTATCAGGAGTACCAAATGAAGATGCTATTACAACTATTTTCTATAAATTGGTAGAATTGACCAACGGTGAAAAAATGGTGGCAATGACAGAAAATGATACGGTTCCAAGTGTACAAAATCTTACGGAGGAAAAGTCAGGCTGGCTATATTTTTGTCCATGGTATGGAGAACATCTCATGAGTTCAGCTTTTAATTATCCCCAGACTTTAACTACCCTGTATCAAAGTGAATATGTCATTACTTTGGATGAAATGCCGGATCTTAAAAATGATGATGAGACACCTAACGCTTCTATCACACCAACTAATGTAGCATTTGACAAGTTTAATCAAAGTGATGTTACAGTTACCATAGATTATAAGGGGAATACGCTAAATTCCTTAAAGCTTGGTACAACCTTGCTAACTAGAAATGTGGACTATAGCCTGAATGGAACTAGTCTGATCATAAAAAAAGCATTTCTTTCTCAAATGTCCCAAGGTGAGTATCAGATTATCTTTGACTTTGATAATGGCAAGGATCCTGTCTTAAAAATTAACATTATAGATTCAACCCCAAGTGCTACTATTACACCTATGCAGGCTTCATTTGATAAAGGCGTAAATAAGGGGCAGGATATAGTAGTTACGATTACCGCAAATGGACATCAGCTTCTGAATATAACAAATAATCAGAATACCCTTGAAGTCAATAAGGATTACACGATTGGTGATAATGGAAGTTCTATTATTTTACTTAAGTCATATCTATCAACCCTAGACTTAGGGGAAAGTAAAATTACATTACATTTCAATAGTGGTAATCCTGCAGTATTAACCTTAAATATAGTGAATACTGATGTTCCAGTTGTAATAGATGGCTTACAGGTTCAGTTCTTTAATGGTAATACCAATTTATCAACCAATGGTATATCACCAAAGTTTAAGTTGGTTAATACAGGAAATAAAGATATTAATTTGGCGGACGTAACACTCCGTTATTACTATACCATCGATGGTGAAATAACACAGAATTTCTGGTGCGATTGGGCAAGTATAGGTAGTGGTAATGTTTCGTACCAATTTGTAAAACTCACTACGCCTTCTAGTACCGCAGATTATTATTTAGAACTATACTTTACTACGGCTGCAGGAACTCTAAAGGCTGGTCAAAGTGCAGAAATACAAGGAAGATTTGCGAAATCGAATTGGTCTAATTATAACCAGAGTAATGATTATTCATTTCATGCAACTAGCAGCCAATACATCAGCTCAGACAAGGTTACAGGGTTCATCCATGGGAATCTGGTTTGGGGGATTGAACCGTAGATAGTGCTTTAGATAGTAGTATTCTTACGCTTATTAATAGGCTAATATGGCCGGTCGCTTACTTTTTTCTTTTAAGCTGCCAGCCATACTTAGCTTGAAGGTCTAAGTAAACAATAGTAAATCCTTTACCTATCCATTTATTGTAGTTGCGTTATACATAAACTTACTTATCTTCCACCACGGGTCTGCCTTCAATATATCCACGATACCCCATAGGTGCCAATTGAAATCTAGGCGCAGCTTCCGGTGCCCATTTATAACCATAAATACCTGGATCAAAGGTGTTTATCTTGTTCCATACATATCCTATAGATTCACCCATATCATCTTCATCATATGGTTCACCTTGAAATATCATCACCTTACATGGCGGCAGCTGAATTAGCTCAAGCCCATCAGGAACAACATTGTTATAATCAAGTGGAACTTCTACACCTTGAACATATAATGAAGTATCTTCTTTTATGAAATGTTTCGGCAGCCACATACCAACTGGCTCATACAAAGCTTCCTTAACACTGACAAGCAGAGGCCAAATATCACAACCTACTTCCTCACAATACTCATAATATTCAGTTGCTTTCAAACCTCTTTTAATTAAGGCTTTTCTTGCTGGTCTTTCCATAATTTGTACAAAAACTGTTTTGGTAACTACATTTTCACTCATTGTATTTCCTCCGTTATGAAATTTACGGTAGACGGCATAGACTTTTTCAGGCATAAATAGTCTGATTGGAGGTGTATGATGTTTATATTTCATAGGGGATAGACCAAATTGTTTTGAAAAGGATCTAGTAAACCCTTCATGAGAATCAAAAACAAAATCTAGTGCAACATCTAATATTTTATGTTCTTCATCTCGTAGTTTAAGAGCAGCTTTTGTTAACCTCATAGAACGAATATAGTCAAAAGGAGTTTTGCCTGTGATTTCTTTGAATATTCTCGCTGCATGCCACGAAGAATACCCGGCAGAGACGGATAATTGCTTTAGCGTAATCTCCTCTCCTATATGTTCTTCAATATACTCCTGCATCTTTTCTACTGCTATCATATTCTCAACTTGATCCATAGTACCTCCTACCCATTGTCTTATACATGATTACGGTCTGTTTGCATCTACCTGTATATATCATAAATAAAATGGGTAATTTTTTCTTGACTTCAATTGCTATGGTGTTATTCATATTAAATATAGTCTGTTAACTCGGAAATAGAAAAAGCATATTTAACTTCACCCTGTTCCCAAAACCCATTTATCTGAATGATATAACTAGGTTCATCAATGGGTAAAGTAATGGTATTATCTACTACATCTAAGTACTGTTTAGATTCATTGTAATAAGTTTTTCTAAACCCAAGTAAAGCTTCTGGCCAACATTGCACCGTATAAGAAACAGGTGTAAGTGAAAATCTAATTTTTATTATTTTATTTAAATCAGACATTTCAATTATGGGTAATATGGGAACAATATTAGTGGATTGATTGGAATTTTGTACAGATATGTGCTGAAAAGAACCATCCTCTCTTTTATTTAACCAACTGGCATAACTTGCTGGGATTGTATTAATTGTATTGGTGGATAAATTACTGAGATACAATAAAGGTATTTCTTTGGAATGTAGTATATCCGTCATACTTACCAGAACCTTTCATACGCTATGTTTCATGGTATGCTATGAAGAGAAAGAGTGCTACTATTCCATTGTATTGGAATTATTTGTTCACCCATTCATTTCAATCCTACTATCGTTTATAAATACCCCCTTGTACTGTTCAAGAGCGAATCTGGTTACAAACCACTCACATTTACATAAAAACATATAATATATATTCTTGCCACAACCATTTAGAGTCTCAAAGTTGCCCTGTCCTTTGGATATTACAATATCAGCATTGTTAATTACTTCAAGAGCGTTTTTACTAATACCTGTAAGATGTGTACCTGCCACACCACTACCATTATGGATAACCTCTACAATTTCAGATAATCCAACTTCAATGGCATCTTCCATTGTTGCATCATTTAATACAGGTTTCCCTCTTACAATTACAGTTATATGAAGATTAACATAATGCTTTTTTATGGTTTGAATTAATAATTTATCAAGTACAATCTCTCCGCAATTATCAGTCAGATATACGAATGAATCAGCAGATTCTAAGTCTTTTATAAATGCCTGATATTCCAATGCATGAATGGTATCATCCTTAGCAGAACTTAAAAGCTCTTTTAATTTATGATAAGAGACATCCGTTAGTGTACCAAAATCTATGTAATTACCAACCCTTGCATACTGCATTGCTGTGTGGATTGGGTCCGGGGAACTTTCTATTATTTCATTTATATAAGGTTCTTCCATAAGCATCATTTGATTAAAATTCCTTTTTACTTCATCAAAACTATAATTCTCATGAAAATACGTTTGATACAATATTCCTATTTTTTCTATTATGACTGGTGCTGTTTCTGATTCATCTGCATGGGCTATAATTTTGAAGACATCTTTCATATATTTTGCCTTAATTTCCTCATGAACGGTTTCTTTTATGTTTTCAAGCTGTTTTTTTATAAGGCAGTTCATACAGTAAGCACTTAATTTAACTGGGGTTTTATTTTGCATAAGATTATACTCCTTGGTCAAAAACGAAATGTTAACAGTAATATAGTAGCATTGTTGCTAATAATTGTCAAAGAATCATCATGAACTAATTACCAGGTGAAGTTTATTGTACAAATCTGTAGACAAGTCAAAAAAAACAACAGGTAAATAAATAACAGGCCTGTTGTTTGATTATAATGATAAGTATCAAAGAACTAGTGTAGTTTCTAAACTAACTCTTTTTTAAGTAAATATGCAAGCAATGCTTCACATCCATTATAGATATCATCATAGGTTTGTGTAAAATCTCCTGTATACCATGGATCTGCAATATCTCTTTTGTGAAGTGTTAAGTCCAGCAGACGGAAAATTTTTTCGTCTTTTTTTGTATCTAGCATGCGATAGATATTAGTCATATTTCTCTGGTCCATTCCAATAATGTAATCATAAGTAGAATAGTCGGATTTTTGAAACAAAACAGCTCGTTTCTCACCGGTAGTAATCCCATATTCCATAAGTTTTTTTCTAGTACCTGGATGTACAGGGTTACCTATTTCTTCTGTACTTGTGGCAGAAGAAGAAACTTCAAATAATCCACTTAAACCATTTTTGTTTACCAAATCCCGAAATACAAATTCTGCCATTGGGGAACGGCAAATATTGCCATGGCAAACGAACATAATTTTAATCATACATAACTCCTTTATACTTTTTCATGTATCAGGTTCGGGGAAATCTTGTTAAGAATAAAATCAACGCTCTGGTTATCAAAAATCCAGTCTTCGGCTTCTCTATTGTCTAAAATTAATGGCATTCGGTGATGAATAGCAGACATGGAATCATTCGCTGCAGTAGTAAGTATCATAAATCTGTTTTCATGATTAAAGTTTTGATAAAAACCTGCCATATATATCATATCTGAACCATCCCTATGAAAATAATATTTATTTTTACTTTTATCCCATTCGTAAAACCCATTGGCAGGTATGATACACCTTCTATGCATAACACTTTCACGAAAGGTTTTCTTTTCCGTAGCAGTTTCAGATCTGGCATTAATCAGTACACCTTTATTTTGAAAGCCAGGGAATCCCCATTTATAAATAGCAGGTTTTACGTTTTTATCATCTTTAGTGAGGACAGGAACCCTTTCAGTTGGGAAAATTTCACCTGTTTTATAAGTACCGCCGCTTAAGTCGGTATTGTCTAAATGCTCCAATATTTTTCTGATTTCTCTGGATGTCTCATCATCTACATAATATCTACCACACATAAGAACCTCCTGTAAATAAGGGTATCATGATTACTGTATTTTAGTGATTGGGTTTTTCATTTACAATGAAAGTTGCTTTCGCAATTGCTTTAACAACTTCAAATTCGTAATCTTGAGATAAGGTGCAAAGTTTTGAATATAACTCTCCTTCTGAACTAACTACATACTAGAACCCACCTGATTGAGTGTTAATGCAATAATATCATTTCTGCATCTATCACATTTACAATTATTTAAAGTGTTCCAAATTTCATCTAATTTATTTATTATTAGTCTTTCCGTGATGTTATAATATTTATCCATAGCTCCTCTTTTCTGAAAATTAATATGTGAATTAATAACTGGTAGTATTTACGGTTAATTTTAGTATAACAGACTTCCGTATAAACCGTGAATCAAACTTTAAAAGAAACTACAATGTTATTTAATAATTCAGCTACACTAGCTTGGTTTTGTGCCATTTCTGACATTTGGGTAATTGCATGAGAGGTAAGCTCCATATTTTTAAGAATTTCTTCTGAGCTTTGAGCAGTCTGCTCCATATTACTTGCTATATTTTGAATAACACTATTGATTTCCTCTGTTGATGCATTTAATTCCTGAGTCATGGATGCAGTATCTTGAGATAAGACACTTACAAAGATAGCATCTTTTTCATAACTTTCACCAGTTTTTATTAAGAGATCATAATCAGCTCTAATTCTTGTATCCATAAAGTTTAGAACCTCTGTTGAATTTCCAGCAAGT
>DALYNO010000126.1:0-4191 GCA_031975295.1 Anaerocolumna sp.
GATTAACCCCATAATAGTACTGATTGAGCCAATTAATAGACATAGTACAAGAATTTGTCCACATATGTTTTCCCATGTTGATAAAAGAATTCCACAAAATCTTTGTCGAAATACATACTTATCCACAAAGATATCCACATTATTCACACCTATCTTTAATTTAAAGCAGGCTTCAAACTTTTTTTTCATTGTTTTTGTTAACTTATTCTTAGAAGTTGCCATATTATCAGATGCTTTTACTAGTCTGCTATATATAATATGTAATATGAGTTTGAGAAGGATGCCACCTCCTAAAAGTCCAAGCATTATGTAAATGAATATATTCTTGTCAAATAGTTCCTGAACCACAAAAAATCCCCCTTGTCTTTTCCATTAATTTACAGATATTATAACGAATAATAATCTGTTTGAAAAGAGTTCAGGGGAGCTTTTTCGTTGACAAATATGGTCAACCAAGCACAAGAAATTATGACATTCTATCTTTATTTTAACCTTTTATGTTTAATTGTCTCTAAAAGTAATGTATTCTGTCATTAACTGTCAATCAATTCTGGGACAAGCAATGTTTAAACTTTTATAATGCTTTTACAAATTCTGTTACAAAGTCAACACCATGTTCTATGGCTTTTGCTTTAAAGCTTTCATAATCTACTTCTGCGCTGCCATCTGCTTTATCAGAGATTGCTCTAAGTATTAAGAAAGGAATTTGATTCAAGTATGCAGTCTGTGCAATTGCGCCACCTTCCATTTCAGTACAGCAAGCTCCAAACTGACTACTTAACCATTCCTTTTTCTCTTTATCGCTAATAAATTGATCTCCACTAACGATTCTTCCCAAGTGAGTCTCTATATCTTTACATACATTTTTTGAAATTCTATATGCTAAATCCGTGATTCTTTCTTCAGCCTTAAATACAGAAGTCTCCATCTGAGGAATCACACCAAATTCATAGCCAAAACCCCTTACATCTATATCATGCTGCATGGCATCGGTGGAAATAACCATATCTCCAACATTTATTTCATTTTTTAATGAACCCGCGATCCCTGTGTTAATAACCATCTTAACATCATAGTTATCAATAAGAATTTGTGTACAAACAGCTGCATTGACTTTGCCAATACCTGACCTAACTATAACACATTCTTTTCCTTCCAATAAACCTGTATAAAAATCCATAGAGGCTTTATTGTTAACTTGTACATCTGACATTTTTTGTTTTAAATGTTCCACTTCTTCTTCCATGGCGCCAATAATTCCAATTTTTTTCATTCTACAATCATCTCCTCTTAAATCAAGCTTAACTATATCTGGTAGTATTATAGCCCATATTCTTAATTCTATCAAGAAATATGATGTATTTAATCTGCATTTATATGGCTGTTTTATGTAACATCCACTTTGCTTCTCTCACATAAAACACCTTGTGTCATCATAGGTTGAACTGTAACCCACAAATTCTATGTTGCACTGTATAAAAAAGGTGATATAATGAAAAGGACGTTAAAAATGCACAATTCATCATACAATGGTGTTGTACCAAGTGCTTAATCAAGTTACATATAGAAAGGATATACCCATGAAATATAAAACTTCCGGCGTATGCTGCAGCGATATTAATTTTGAAATTGAGGAAGGAATTATTAAAAGCGTTATCTTTAATGGAGGATGTTCTGGTAACGCATCAGGTCTTTCCAAATTATTAGTTGGAATGTCTGTAGACGAGGTAATAACTAAATTGGAAGGTACCAAATGTGGCAGTAGATCCACATCATGTCCTGATCAACTTAGCAAAGCCTTAAAAGATTGGAGGAACTAAAATGAAACGTATTGTCTTAACTGGCGGTGGAACAGCCGGCCACGTCACACCGAATATAGCTCTTTTACCCTCTTTAGTAGGAGAAGGCTATGATATACACTATATTGGTTCCTATGAAGGAATTGAAAAAACTTTAATAGAAGAACTTGATATTCCATACCATGGTATATCTTCCGGTAAATTAAGACGATATTTTGATCCTAAAAACTTCAGTGATCCTATAAAAGTAGTGAAAGGATATTTTGAAGCTGCCTCCATACTGAAGAAACTAAAACCAGATGTGGTTTTTTCTAAAGGTGGTTTTGTGTCTGTACCTGTTGTATTAGCTGCTAAAAGAAAGAAGATACCCGTTATCATACATGAATCAGATATTACACCTGGCCTTGCCAACAAATTAAGTATACCCTCAGCCAGTAAAATATGTGCCAATTTTCCAGAAACACTAAAATATCTGCCAGAAGGGAAAGCCGTTCTTACCGGTACCCCTATTCGTCAGGAACTCTTCTCTGGAAATAAACTATTAGGATTGGATTTTTGTGGTTTTAACAGAAGCAAACCTGTAATATTGGTAGTAGGTGGCAGTACAGGTTCTGTAGCTGTTAATACTGCTGTAAGAAATGCACTCCCTGCATTACTTACTAAATATCAGGTGATACATTTATGTGGTAAAGATAAACTGGATAAAAGTTATGATGGCACCCCTGGTTATGTTCAGTATGAATATATTAAAAAAGAACTAAGTAATATTTTAGACGCAGCGGATTTAGTAATATCAAGAGCTGGTGCCAATGCCATATGTGAATTATTGGCTCTTAGAAAACCTAATCTATTAATACCACTATCAGCGGCTTCTAGCAGAGGGGACCAAATACTAAATGCTGCATCCTTTGAAAAGCAGGGTTATAGTTACGTATTAAAGGAAGAAGATTTAACAAAAGAAAGTCTCTTAAAAGGTGTGGAATATGTGTTTGCACACAAGCAGACTTATGTAGATGCAATGACAAAAAGTAAATTAAATAATTCTATTGAATCCATCATGGCGCTTATAAAAAATGTTTCAAAGTAGATTGCACATGACATTTTGCACTATATAAACTTATAAGAAATGAATAGCTGTATAAGGTCAATACTACTTGCCTTATACAGCTATTCATTTCTTGACCTGTAATTTGGTTATAAATAATACTTTATAAAATCACTTTGCTATTAATTATTGCAACTTATCTATTAGTCTTTGTCCTAACTCCTTTAGTTCACCTTCTTGGTAACTTAAGTGATCCCAGTCTATAGCAACTTTATCTTCATTATATCTGGGTATTACATGGACATGAAAATGAAATACGGTTTGACCTGCTGCCTTACCATTATTCTGTAAGATATTAATGCCATCACACTTTAACTCTTCTTTTAAGAGAACTGCAATATTCTTTGCTGCAATGAATATTTCTCCAGCTGCTTCTTCCTCCAATTCGAAGATGTTTTCACAGTGTTTTTTTGATATAAGTATAACATGACCCTTGTTTGCAGGTGAAATATCCATGATTGCCTTTACCCACTCATTCTCATATATTGTGGTTGAAGATATTTCTTTCCCAATAATACTACAAAATATGCAATTATTACTCATATTTCTGCCTCCTTTTCTATGCGCTTTTTATCCAAATCTATAATATCAAATATAAAGCACTCTGATTAAGTATTTTATATGTATTTACTGTCGTTTCTTGTAAACGAGATTTTATTGTATAAACTGTCATATTCTGATAATATTTACTCAGGAGGTGATCAAAATGTTTACGAAGGAAGAACAACTTAAACTAAAAGATTTAATGAGTTCCAACGAAGACTTTGCTTACTTTATCAATAAGAGTTTAAACGAATGTAAATTTCTGGCTTCTCATATCACCCATGAGCTTAGAAATCCTTTAACTTTAATCAAAAGTACTACACAATTAATGGAGTCTAATACTCCATCCATCAAGGATACAAAGTATTGGAATCAGTTAGTGGAGGATATCAACGAATTAGAGCTTTTATTAGCAGAATTTAGCACTTACAATCATAGTGAAACGATTCAAAAGCATCCACAAAATTTATTGCTATTGCTCAAATCCGTGTTAAGCACATTTCGTCCTGTTGCTGATAAAAAACAAATCAATTTATCACTGACAGTTGATGAAAAAGACGTGCCCTTATATACTAGTTACCCTGTAGATCAGGTAAAAATGAGACAGGTTTTTATTAATCTGCTTCAGAATGCTCTTGACGCTACTAGTGAAGGTGGATACATAGATATTAATTGTACGATATCTGACGCTTCCCTTCTTATTTCCGTTAATAATAACGGTGAAACAATCCCAGAAGATATATT
>DALYNO010000126.1:4201-9110 GCA_031975295.1 Anaerocolumna sp.
TATATTGCCAACTATTTTCACCCCATTTGTAAGTTATAAATCCGGAGGCTCTGGTCTTGGCCTTGCCATTTCATCCAATATAATCATGGCACATGACGGGACTATCAAAGCTTCTTCATCCGATCAAAAAACAAGTTTTATCATCCAACTTCCGCGAATAGCATAACTATTCTAGGATTTAGTTTTGTTTATTTATGCTTGGTTCATCCACTAAACCATAAATAATAACCCATTCCAAACCTGTTATAGATTCAAAGGATTACCTTCCCCGGTAGTCCTTTGAATCTCTTATTCTCTTATTCATAAGCAGTTAGGAGAAGTCTGCTCTCCTTTCTTATGCATATGGAAATATCTGATCAAAAATTCTTAATGTATTAAAATTACCCTTGGCAGTTAGATCACCTGACATAAAAGCCTTTTGCATTGTGGTAACCCCTTCGGTAATTTTTTTAATGGTTTGAAAGGATGCTTTAATATACGTATCTGCATTTTCTCTTTCGCCAAAATAACAGTTTAACTTTTTATGAGTAACCTCAATGATTAAGTTTTTACCTGATTCATTAAACGCGATTGAAAAACTCACATCTGCGTCATTAGAAGGGTTAAATTTTGCTTTCAAACGAGGTATTAACTCCTCTTCATTATCTCCCTGTCCACTGCCAAGCATACCTTTAAAGATCTGGGCCAACTCTTCAATATCTTCTTTTTGTTTTTTTACATAAGTATCATCAGATACATACATAGATAATTGCTCATTCTCTTGTGGTGTTAAGTTGTTAGAATTTCCTCTTAAGATATTATTTCTAATCATACTATTGCTGGTAGGAAGCATTTTACTTTTTTGGTTAATGGTTTTATAAAATTGCTCTGCCTGCTTTTCTATCATGATTGCATAAGTTGAATTAGTTTCAAACTCTACATGGTCCTCCACATAAGCCTTTATACCAACGCAGGGAATTCCCCCAAGCATTTCCCAAGCCTTAGTTAAGAATAACTCTCCCTCTCTTTCCCAACAGGCTGTAGACATAACAACTGGAAGCATATATAACTTACTTAAATACTCCTTATCTCCATACATCCAGCAGGCATCTAGAAATTGTTGCATATATCCGCCAATGCCATACCACTCAATGGTAGTCGCCAAAATAACGCCGTCTGCTTCCTTTAATGTTTTAGCAAGCATAGCAATCTGGTTCTTTTCTTCATAGAGATTATATCGATTAACCGTTACTCTAAGTTCTGTCAGAACCTCAGTTAATTTGTTAATTACATAGAGTGTGGGATCTTCAATAAATCCTCTGCCTCCGTAATATATGTTTACTTTCATTCGTAACCCCTTTCTGTATCTCTTTTCTTTTGTTTTCTATATAGCAAAATTCCCAATAATGCACCTGCTAATAATCCTGCTACATGTGCTGTATTGTCAACTCCTTGACTTGTAAATCCACCATACAAGCTTAAGCAGACAAATAATATAATTTGTCTGGTGCTAATATTTTCAAGTCTGCCCTTGTTAATTATAACAATATAGGCCAGTGCACCTACTACACCAAAAATTGCTCCTGAAGCCCCAACTGATACAACACTGATATTTTTTAACATATTATAACCTATGGAAGCTGTACCTGCAAGAATTCCAGCGCCTAAATAGATGACAATATATTTGAACTTCCCTACTGCACGTTCTAAATTATCACCAATGAACAATAGAATAATCATATTATTCACTAAGTGATTAATTCCCCCGTGTAAAAACATATACGTAAAAAGCCTGTAATACTCTTTACCATAAAAAACTGATGGCCAATATAAGGCACCCATATTAGATATCTTATCTCCATGCTTGCCAAAGATAAGACCATCAGAGATAAAAAAGATTATTACATTAAGAAGTACTATAATGGTATTAATTTTAGTGAAATACATGCCAACTGAGGCTTTTGATGAATTAGTAGGGTTATACTCCCTATACGGTGCATTATTAGGAGCCCCATTATCTCCTTGTTCATAGGAATATCCAGCGTTCCTATAACCAGCATCATTATAATAGTGTTCTGATCTTTTCGTAGACAATATATTTTCAATATCTGATCTAATAAATGCAAAATCCGAACGTTGATTTTCATAAACAATCAGATTCCTATTACTTGTATCTATAATCCATGCATCCCAGTCATTTCTGGCAATTTCTTTTACACTTTCTGCTTGGTTGGTAAATAGTAGCGTCTGAATTAATATACTCTTATCATTTCTACTCTTAAAATTTCTATAAATTTGATTTTTAACGCTAAAATACTGTTCATAACTTGATATTCCACCTGCATTAAAATCCATCAATATAACAAGCTCCACTTTCTCATCAATGGCCTTTGAATACAAATATAAACCGCTTATATTTACCTGCGTATTTTTAAATTCTTTATTTATTAATTGTTTTCTAATTTCTTCTATCATTTATTTTCCTTTACTTATGTGTAGGATTACTGAGAATCATTTTCTTCCCAAGCAAAAGAACGATTAATAGCCCTATGCCAGCCTTTAATTAGGTTGCTTCTATGTTCTTGTTTCATGACAGGAAGAAAAGTCTTCGATAATGACCAGTTTTCTATGATCTCATTTTTATTCTTCCAATAGCCAGTTGCAAGACCTGCAAGATAAGCCGCTCCCAGAGCTGTTGTTTCTATACAAGAGGGCCGGTTTACTTTAACATCTAACATGTCAGCTTGGAATTGCATTAAAAACTGATTGGCAGATGCTCCACCATCAACTTTTAGTTCATTTATAGTAACCTTAGCATCCTTTTCCATTGCTTTAAGAACATCATATGTCTGATACGCTATAGATTCCAGGGTTGCTCTAATTAGGTGATCTTTATTAAACCCTCTGGTAATACCAACTATAGTTCCCCTTGCATATTGATCCCAGTAAGGAGCTCCAAGTCCAGAAAAAGCAGGAACCACATATACCCCATTGGTATCAGGTACTGATAATGCGGCTGCTTCTGTTTGAGCCGCATCTCTTATTATCTGCAGTTCATCCCTTAACCACTGAATCGCTGCACCTGCTACAAATACACTGCCTTCCAATGCATACTGAACATCACCCTCTGTACTAGCAGCAATGGTAGTTAATAAACCATGTTCTGAAATAACGGGTTTATTACCATTATTCATAAGCAAAAAACAACCAGTGCCATACGTATTCTTAACATCTCCCTGTTCAAAACAACATTGCCCAAACAAAGCTGCCTGTTGATCTCCAGCAACACCTGCAATTGGTATTGCTCCTCCGAGTAAGTTTGGATCTGTATGACCAAAAATACAGCTAGATGCCTTTACTTCCGGTAAAATGTTCCTAGGTATATTTAGTTTATGAAGAATTTCATCATCCCATTCTAGTTTATTAATATCATATAGCATAGTTCTGGAGGCATTGGTATAATCTGTTGCAAATACTTTCCCTCCTGTTAATTTATACATAAGCCAAGTATCTACCGTACCAAACAAAAGGTTTCCGTCCTCCGCCTCTTTTCTGGCACCAGGCACATTATCCAATAGCCACTTTATTTTAGTAGCAGAAAAATAAGCATCGGGTATAAGGCCGGTTTTCTTACGTATTACTTTATCAAAACCTTCTTTCTTTAACTCCATAATCATATCAGAGGTGCGCCTGCATTGCCATACAATAGCATTATATATGGGTTCTCCACTATCTTTATGCCACATTAAAGTTGTCTCTCTTTGATTGGTTATTCCAATTGACTGGATATCTTCACCCTTTGCTCCAATTTTTGCCATAGCCTCTGTAGCAACACTAATCTGAGATGACCAGATTTCCATAGGGTCATGTTCTACCCAGCCGGACCTTGGGTATATTTGTCTGAATTCTTTACTGGCAATACTTACTGCCTGGCCTTTTTTATTAAATAGTATACATCTTGAACTTGTTGTACCCTGATCTAGGGCCATTATAAATTTCTTCATATAAATAACAATACCTTTCCTATACAATTTAATTTTATAGTTGGATATAAATTTGTATCTGCACCTTAATTACATACCCTACTCTATATGACTTTAGCTATTCGATTCCATTATGGTTGATTATACTATTTATTCACATCTAATACAAGATTAGCTCCTTAATATTACTTATTTACAAATTGCCTTTTAAACTGTATACCACCTGCATCAGTAGTAGTCAGTTATTTATTAAAATTAGAGTGACAAATCTTATTATTTAATTATATTTTTAAAATAATTAAGTTTTTTCTTTTCTTGAATTTAAATTAATTGTATAATAGAGTAAATTGGAAAAATATTAGAAGGGAAGATTGTGAATTGTCTAGAAAAATAAAAATAGTAACATCATTAATAATATTGTTAAGTTTTATTTTCGCAATTATACTGCTTACTAAGAGTAATAAAAGTTCTACATTAGGGGAGTATTTTGGTGTTTCAGAAGATAATAAATGGGAAACACAATTTAGAGTATTTAAAAATTTAGATAACGAAATTATGTTAAAAGGTTATGTAAAATGTGTAGATGATAATATATTCAAAAAATTTGACTTAGAAGATATAGATAAAAATGTTAT
Organism: Anaerocolumna sp.; assembly: GCA_031975295.1. Classification (GTDB taxonomy): domain Bacteria; phylum Bacillota; class Clostridia; order Lachnospirales; family Lachnospiraceae; genus Anaerocolumna. The sequence continues at coordinate 8,799 of DALYNO010000126.1, forward strand.
TACGGTGTTCAAGTCAAATGGTTATTCTTTTGGAGGTAATTATATCGTAGATAAAAATAATTTTATAATTATAAATTATGTTAACAATGATGGTTCAGTCTATAAAAAAATGGATATTGCTATAGGAACATATACAAATAATATTAAAATATCTAAAATACAAGGTAATTAATGATTTTAGAATTAAAAGATACAAAATAAAATAAACCCCTACAATCCAGGGTTTATTTTATTAATAAAGGCTTATCATTATCCTTTTCATAATTGAGATAAATTTTCGAAACTTACATTTTATTATTAATAAAAATTTAC
>DALYNO010000127.1:0-9109 GCA_031975295.1 Anaerocolumna sp.
AAAGAGATCTCCATCCACGTAATTGTATTGATCATCACTATAAAATATATCGGTTGGTATGAAAGTATACGTAACTACTACTTCCCCACCTTCTAATTTTTTATCTTCTTTAATTAATCCAAGACTATCTGAATCACCACCAGCTGTAAAATAGTCCTTAGGTATTTGGTATACTGTTTTGTCCGTAATGGCAGACACCGGAATTTTTAACCCTTTGGCCATATCAGTTGTAATTTCTATAGACAGAAACCTTCTATCCAGATATTTTTCCATATACTTGTCCATATCTATTTTTGCAAAATAATCTGAGCCTTTTTGATAAACTGAGATAGGAACAGTTAACTTTAATTCATCCTCTGTAAATGTAACAGTTACTTTTTGTGTTTCTTCAAGAACTTCAAATTGATCTTTGTTTAATAGAATTAGTATATTCCATTTGTCACTTGTAATAATCTTATATACAGGACTGGCTTTTTCAACTAAATCACTACTCCTTAGTTGCGTTTTATTATATTCCTCAGGAGACAAATCACCTGCTGTAGCTGTATCAAGGGATAGATTCTCATATCCATCCACATTATATGTAATAACACCACTAGAAGTTGCTTTCACAACATTTAAGTGCTTAGAACCATTACTCTGACTTAACAGTTCATTTAAATTAGCCAGTTGACTGTCGTTGATTACCTGCAATGCTGAATTTTGAAGTTCTGCTTTCAAATTATATACTTTTGAAAAATCGCCACTTCCATATTTCTTTTGAAAATCCAGTATTTCACTTTTAATAGCGGCAGATTCCTCACTAGAGATTTTTACTGTATTATCACTGCTTGTTACTAAGTCATTGGAATCTTTATTTTCATTTACAGAGTATACAATAGAGTTTTTAGCGACTCTGTCACCATCTTTATGAAAATAATTTATATAACCAGCCATATTCGTATTTATAACTTTTTCTTCTCTAAATATTAAACCATTGAATTTATAATCGTCAGCAGTGTATCCTTTTTTAACTTCATAAATACTCAAATGGCTTTTTGTGAAATATACAAAAATACTGATAATTACATATAGAAAAATAATTAAAAATATAATTACGCCTATATTTATGTTAAAAGGTCTGCGATATTTGGCTATTTTATTATTTGATCCCAAATCTGGTCCTCCCTTGTAGTTCTTTTATAATTATACTTGCTATGTATAGGAAAAGTCAATTTCTCATATACAGATAAATAAGACCTATATTGACAAAATTTTTGAAGAATTTTAAATCTTAAAAATAACATTAGGAATATTCGGTATATAATTGGTAACAATAATTAATGCAACAAAAAGGAGGTATCCAATTGAAAACAGTAGACTATATAGCATTAACTTTAGTCATTATAGGTGCCATAAACTGGGGACTCATCGGTTTTTTAGGATTTGACCTTGTAAGAGTTATTTTTGGCGATATGACAATGTTATCAAGAATCATCTACGCTATAGTGGGTATATGTGGTTTATACGCATTAAGTTACTTCGGAAGATTACGCAGTGATGATTAAATGAATTTCAGCAACATATAAACAGCGGCATACAAGTTGCCGCTGTTTATATGTCTATCCTAATAATAATTGATAGTTCGTATATTCATAAATCTAATAATATTCTTTTATTATTAAATACTTAATTCTATAAAGCAACAACTATTTTTTCTTTAATGGCATCCGGAAATGCCTTTTCATTCATCGATATACTTAAAACAAAATCTATTCCATATTCTTTTGCTATTCGTTCTAATTTCTGAAGTACCTGGGAGATTTCTTGACCTTCCAAATGGGCGATATTTAAAAAGCTATCCAGAAAAACCGTTTCAAGATCATGATCCTGAGAAATAATACCACATACGAAACCAATAAATTCACTGTAATTATCAATACAGTATTCTTTTACATTAATTAACCTTATCTTGTTACTTAACTCGTACATATGCTTGTTATTTTTGTCTAGGTAAACTACATTACCCTTCACTTCTCTTGCAGCCTTATTTGCTTTTTCAATGAGTATTTTGGTTTTTCCTTTTCCTTTTTCGCCTGAAATAATCTGAATCATTGTAATCTCCTCCTTAAGATGTGTGCAAAATTTGGGTGATATGCATAAATAGATTATTAATATAATTTAATTATAGTATATTTCTACCCAAAGCACAACCATAATATAGAAAAAAACAGCTATTTAATCTTCTTTAGTAAATGAGTCATTTGTGTAAAAAGACTGTCACCTCCAGAAGCTTTCAGAACTAATGATATATAGGAATCTCCTTTCCCGTCTTTGCTATACAGGATAAGACAGTTGCCCGCTTTAAATGTTGTTCCAGTTTTTCCACCAATCACGGTTAGCCCATCAGGTGCGGCTTCTGTTTGTTTCAGATAACGATTTGTCGTCGTAAACTGTTTTGTTTTTTCATTATTATTTATATCCATATATTTCATGGTATAATCAGTTGTATGAATAATAGATACAAATTTTTCATATTTTATTAACTCATTAAAAATGAGATATAAGTCATAGGCAGTTGTATAATGATTATCATTATGAAGTCCGTGGGAATTAACGAAGTTTGAGTGAACTGCTCCCACTTTTTTGGCAGCTTCATTCATTAATTTGGCAAATTCTTCTTCCGTTCCAGAAATGTGTTCTGCAATGGCAATGCCAGCATCATTACCGGAATAAATCAAAAAGCTATTTAATAAATCTTCTAATTTAACTTTATCTCCTTCTTTAAAACCACAAAGCTTAGCACCACTTTCTGTTATATGTGATGCTTTATAACTAATTGTTACTGTATCCGAAAGATCGGCACGCTCTAGTACAACTAAAGCTGTAACTATTTTTGTAAGACTGGCCGGATAAATGCGTTCATATACGTTATTTGCATATATGACATCCTTGGTGGTAGTATTTACAATTAAAGAAGATAAAGCCGACATAGCAGGATCCGACATATGATTTATTTTATCAGGTATTATACTTAAATCACTTGCAAAAAAATCGGAAACTTGTGTTCCGATATCTTTATGAAATCCAACTATATTTTCTGAAGCCGTGTAAGGCAACAAAACTTTATCAGAATTTGAACACCCTGTAAGTAATGTCAGGGATAATGCAATCATGATTAATTTTTTCTTCATCTAAAGTCAGATCCTTCCGTAAAGTAAATACTTTATTTAAGCTTGAGCCCTTATCAATCCGCCTCTTGATTAGTGTAAAAGAACAGATGATAAGGCCCGCTTCTTAGGGCTATTTATTGACGCGTTTGTTACCTATTTAAAGATTTCACGCCATTCTAAATCTCCACGGTCTAAAGCTTTAATGAGTAATTCTGCAGAAGCTAAATTAGTAGCTAAAGGAATATTATGGGTATCACAGAGGTGAACTACGTTATTCACATCTGGCTCATGAGATTTGGGTGAATGTGGATCTCTTAAAAATATAACTAAATCCATTTGATTATGCTCAATTTGTGCCCCCATCTGCTGTTCACCACCTAAGTGACCAGCTAGGTACTTATGCACGTTTAAATTAGTTACTTCTTCAATTAACCTTCCTGTCGTTCCTGTTGCATATAGTTCATGTTTGTTTAAAATTCCACGATAAGCAATACAGAAATTCTGCATTAACTTCTTTTTGGCATCATGTGCTATCATTCCGATATTCATATGGTTTTACCCCCTTTTATATTTTCTTTGTAGACTAATATTGATAACTATTCCAATTGATATCATACTGCTTAACATGGAGCTAAGACCATAACTTACAAAAGGTAAAGGTATGCCAGTATTAGGAAGCACTGCTGTTGCAACTCCGATGTTAACAAACATCTGAAATACAAACATAGCCGCAATTCCAGTTGCCATTAATTTACCCATAAAATCAGGGGCATGCCTAGCTATGATTAAACACTTAAAGATAATGATGGATAACAGTATTATTATACCACATCCTCCAATAAATCCAATAGCTTCTCCAATAACAGAGAAAATAAAATCACTTTCTGAAACTGGTACATAGGTATCGCCTTGAATGGCATCTTTTCCATGTGTTAATAACTTACCAGTTAATTTACCCGAACCAATTACCTCAACAGAATTATCTTGCTGATACATAGTATCAGAAGAGGCATCTGATTCTGGATCCAAAAAAGATTGTATTCTAGTCTGCTGATAATTCGTTAAGAAGAATATATCATAATCATGGGATATGCCCCATAAAGTACCAAATATTAATGGCAATCCTATAATCAGAACCGGTAATATTATTTTATAGCTTAACCCGGCAGTATATATCATAATTACAAAAATAAAAACTACTACTAAACTGGTTGAAAGATTGGGCTGGGATAGAATCAAATAAGTTGGTATTGCAATCAGTATACCTACTATAAGAGGAACGAAAATTTTACCCAACTTGTCCTTAAACATAGTAAATACTTTGGCCAAGAATATAATTACTATAATCTTACTTAGCTCAGAAGGCTGAAAAGTAATCCCTGCAATTGCTAACCATCTCTTAGTATTTCTTATTTCCGTTCCAAATAACCTAACTGCAACAAGAAGCCCTAAATTAATAAAATACAGTACAATATAAAATTGACTGATAAAGTGATAATCAATCATGGAAACCACGGAAATGATAATAATCCCAAGAACAATACCCATGATCTGAGATTTGAACAGAGATTCTTTTTCAGTTTCTACAATTCTAATAAAGTAAGCCCCTATACCACTTAGCAGTAAAACAAAGGCTACCATCCAAAAATCATAATTTTTTATACTGTATTTCTTAAATTGAAACATGCTTTCATCCTTACTATTTATTAATTTTCATATCTTTTATTGGTATGTTTGCAAACAACGCCGGAACGATTCCATTATTACCTTCGGATTCCATCTGGGTAATCTTAAAATCCAGACCTTCCATATCGATCTCCATATATCTTGATATTACAGCAAGAATATCGTTTTTCATTTGTTCCATTATTTCAGGAGAACAATTGGCTCGATCCGATACTAATACTAGCTTTAGCCGGTCTTTCGCAACTCCACTGGATGTTTTTCTTTTAAAAAAATCAGAAAATCCCATGACTTTACTCCTCTCCTTAGTTTTTCTTTAGCATACTAGCAAGCTTTGATAAGAACCCTTGCTTTCCATTTAGGTCTAAATATGGAACTTCCTCCCCCATAATTCTTCTGCAGATATTCAAATAAGCCTGTCCTGCTTGCGTATTGGAACCAACTAATGGTTCACCTTGATTGGTGGAAATTACAATGTTTTCATCATCGGGTACAATTCCTATTAAGTCAATTGCAAGAATTTCTACTACATCATCACTGGACATCATATCACCACGTTTAACCATATCACTTCTTAAACGGTTAACGATTAAATGGGTTTTCTTTATTTCATTTGCTTCTAACAGTCCTATGATTCTATCAGCATCTCTTACTGCTGATACTTCTGGTGTAGTAACAACCAATGCTCTGTCAGCCCCAGCAATTGCATTTTTAAAACCTTGCTCAATACCAGCTGGACAATCCATTAATATGTAATCGTATTCATCTCTTAATTCATCTGCTAACTTTTTCATCTGTTCAGGTGAAACCGCAGATTTATCCCTAGTCTGAGCAGATGGTAAAAGATATAAATTAGGATATCTCTTGTCTTTAATAAGTGCTTGTTTTACACGACATGTTCCTTCCACTACATCAACCAGATTATAGACAATGCGGTTTTCAAGTCCCATTACTACATCTAGATTTCTAAGTCCTATATCTGTATCAATTAATACAACTTTTTTATCCAGTTTAGCAAGACCAGTACCCACATTGGCAGTAGTTGTTGTCTTACCTACTCCACCTTTTCCTGACGTTACAACAATGACTTCGCCCATCACTATTTTTCCTCCAACTAATTCTTATTATATATTAATATCATTTAAAACCTCTTTGCTGAGAGGTTCAATGTAGATATTGCCATCTTCTAAAAAAGCTATTTTAGTTTCTTTTACAGAAGCCTTAACTGGTTTGTCAGGTGATCTAGCAATCACATCTCCTATTCGTATTTGAACAGGATTCATATCAAGAGCCAATACAAAAGATTTGGTATTTCCAGTAGCGCCTGCAAAGACGCTACCCTTTAATGACCCTATTACAATAATATTACCCTTTGACACAATCTTGGCACCAGGATTAATATCACCTATAATTATGATACTTGTTTCTGATTCTAAGACTTGTCCAGATCTTAAATTTCCTTTGTAGAATTGTCCTGTGGTATTAGATAATTCCATCAGCTTTTCATCCAGTGCCTTTTTAAAAACTTCTTCCGTATGTGGATCATCTTCTATAATACAAACCACATGAAGTTCAGTTTCTTCTGCTATAATATTTAGTATTTCTCTTTGTTCTTCATTGGTTAATTTTCTGCCTTCAAAACTAAGTGCCATTTGTGCTTTATCAAAGAATTTAGATGACTCCCTAAATTTATCTGCGATTTTTTCCTTTAGTTCATCAAAAGGCATTTCGGTATCTAAAACTACGATAATACCGTATTTATTGCCTTTAATTATAACTGGATTATTCATAATACCTCCTGGTTTTTTAATCGGTAAAGGTTGTGGAACTTGATTCAGGCATAATAGCATCTCCGTCCACTAAGTCCTTATAACCTTCTACATCAAAATAATAGCCATAAACATCTTTTGTTAGCTCTACTGCATTACTAGAAGCATAACCATAAGGTATAACTACTGTAGCAGAAATCTCTGGCTTTTGATATGGGGCAAAGGATACAAACAAGGCATGATTACCTCTGGATTTACTCTCCTGTGCCGTACCAGTTTTACCCGCAACTGTATAAGGGAAATTCTTGAAAATATATGAAACAGAACTTTCCTTTCCATTTCCTACCTTAAACATTCCATCCTGAACCAATTGCCAAGAGGATGCCTTAATGTCAGTTAACAGCGTTTTCTTAGCATTATTATCTAATGTAACATTTCCATCCTTATCCACAACTTTGTCAACTAGGGTTAAATCATAAGAAATTCCATTAGAAGCAATTGTCGTAACATATCTGGATAATTGAATAGGTGTATAGTTATTCGTACCTTGTCCAATTGCAGAACGCACCGAGTCTTGAGTGGATAATTGAGGTGCAAGTTCTTCCACTTCCACACCTGTTTTTTGATCAAGTCTTAGTACCTTAGCGTATTTCGCAATGTTATCAAGCCCCAACTGGTTTCTGTAAAAACCAGATGCGTCCAAACCAGGCCGGTAGCCCATTTCATAAAAGAAATAGTTACAAGATACTTCCAAAGCTTTTGTAACATCTACCTGCCCATGACTATGATTTGTCCAGTCCCTTGGCGCAGAAGTAGTGGAATCCGTAACCTTTGTAAACACAGTTTTATCTAACACAGTTTCACTAGGTGCAAGTACTCCCTGCTCTAAGGAAGCAATTGCTGTTAACATTTTAAATGTAGAACCTGGTGCAGTCCTTTGCTTAGACGCCCTGGCAATGGTTGGCTCAGAAAGGTCCCCCGTCACTTTCATATAATAATTATAATCAATCTTATTGGCATAAAGATTTGTATCATAACTTGGGTAAGTAACCATGGCGATTACATCACCAGTTTTTACATCCGTAACTACGACTGAGGCACTACAAGGGTCCAGCGCCAACTGTGCTGGTGTAATTTCAATGTTTTTTATCTTGGTTGTAATAAATGTATATGAAGATATGGTACCATTTTCCAGTTTATTAATATCTTCCTTATTATATTTTAACACACCTTGGTCAAATAATAAAAGACAAATTTCAGTTCCTGACAATTTATAGGAATATACTAAATCTTTATATATTTTCTTTTGAAATCCTCTGTCATCCATTAAATAGTTCCAAGTATAATTGATTAATTTATCAAATAATTCTTCCGTACTATAATAGCTGTCCCCAATGTCAAGCTTGGAGATATCTATCCAATTTTTTGCAATAGCAGCTTTTAAAAACTGACTTAAACTAATTTTATCATTCAAATAATCCTGATAAGCTTGGTCCGATGTATCAATTGTGGAAGTTAATAATACCTTGCTGTCTTTAAGAGCAGTGTAGATATAAGTCAGGAAATCCTGAGTCTGCTCTGGTAAGCTAGCTTTTAGGGTAGTATTAGAAACTGAGAGTAAGTCTTTAAGACTTGATAAGACCTCATCTCTTCTAGTCAAAAACTTCTGATATACTTGGTGTTCAAGAGCTGTAGCATCATCATCATTTAAATCCATAATATCAATGACATTATTATTGATTAATGCAAAGTAAACATCATAAATCGGAATTTTTATATCTTTTGCAGAAGTTCCCCTTGTACCTGCATCTGTACTATTCACAATTTTAGTAAGGAGAATACCAGCAAGATTTCTTTCGATTAATTTGTAATAGGCTTTATTTAAATCACTATCAATTGTAAGATAAACGTCCTCTCCAGCTACAGGCTCCGTACGATCTATGGTATCTAGGTATTTACCAGTAGCACTAATAGAAACTTTTTCAATTCCTTTTGTACCAGCCAGATAATCTTCATAGACCTTTTCAATACCTAATTTACCTATCATATCTGTTGTATTATACGTAGTATCCGTAGGCATGTTCTCTAATTCATCTTCAGTAACAAGACCAGTATAGCCTAGAATATGGGCATTATAGATACTATCATTATATCTTCTGTAGGATTGTTGTTTGATTTCTATTCCAGGTAAAAGTGAACTGTTTTCATAAATGGCAGCAACCGTTTCCTCACTAACATTAGAAGATACGATTACTTGAATGTACCCCGGATAGCTTGTAAATAAAGCATATCTTAATGTCATAATCTTTAAGGCATCCTCTAAGGAGTATTCATCAGAAATGTTAAACATAACATACTTCTTATCACCACGTTTTAAGAAATCAAATACTTCTTGGGCTGTTGCATTTTCTTGTTCTTCTGTAAGCTGATTCACATTTGCCAATCCATAGGCATTTTTCTTAAATCTAAGCTCAGCTTTATCAGTTACATTAAACTCTAATTCTC
>DALYNO010000128.1:0-9092 GCA_031975295.1 Anaerocolumna sp.
ATGCTAGCGATTTTATTCATACAGAGGCTTTTAAAGAAAGCTTTGTCTATATTTTGGGTGCAATACAAACAGAGCAGTGGCAGGTTATAAATAAAGAATTTAAAACGCCAATTAAACATTATGCAAGAATGCCGCTTACAACACTACAAAAGCAATTTCTTAAATCAATCAGCCTGGACAAAAGATTTCCACTTTTTTATGATGGTATATTAGAAGGTCTTGATGATGTAACCCCTCTATATGATTTAAAAGATTTTTATTATTTCGATATGATTCATGACGGCGATCCATATGATAATATGGATTATATTACAAACTTTAAAATGGTGCTAAAAGCCTTAAGGGAAAATAGGAAGTTACATGTTACCTTTATTGACGGTAAAGGTAATAATCAAAGAAAAGTTTGTACACCACGTAGATTAGTGTACTCAGAAAAGGATGATAAATTTAGATTGCTGTGCTTAGGGGTACACAGTATATCCACTATTAATCTAGCCAGAATCACAAGTTGTGAATTATTAGAGGAATACAATACTAAGGCAGTGAAACCGTTGATAAGGACGAAAGATACTGTTATTCTGGAAATTATAGATGAAAGAAATGCTCTTGAAAGATGTATGTTACATTTCTCAAATTATGAAAAAGTTACTACTCAATTAGATGAAAAACATTATGAAATGAAACTGACCTACTATAAAGAGGATGAAACAGAGGTCTTAATCAGAGTTTTATCTTTTGGACCTTTCATAAAAACGAAAGCCCCTAGCCCCTTTATTACCTTAATAAAAGAGCGGTTAAACAGACAAAAAGAATTAACCAAAAAAGTTGTACCGAATTAACTTGGGTATGACTTTTTTTATTTCGCAACTTTTTTTCAATGATACATGTAAAATTTGGTTGTATGATAAAAAAGCAAGTTACTTTTGTAAAGAATTCTGATATTCTTACGGTGCATGAGGCATTGCCAAAGTGTATACCAGGAAACTGCAAGGGGGAAGCTTCCTCACACGAGTTATTATCTCGTTCACAGAATGGAAAATGCAGGTTCGAATCCTGCTCTAAGCCTATGCTTAGCTTGGTAGAAAATTGATAATTTATAAAAAGCAGCAGCCAATATGTTTCTGAAATAAGAAAACACCGGAGGTATCTTATTTCCATTACAGCTTTTGCCCTGCCGGATTGTAGATACCGATTCATTAATATGAGATTTAGAGCATGACTTCCAATCCCATACTTAATAGTCTGAAACTTTCTGCCGCAAAGGCTGTATGAAACACATGCTTGAATATGAAATGAAAAAGGAGGGATTACATAGATGAAAAATATAATAAATGAAAATCAAAGGGGACTATTATTTAGAAATGGAAAGTTTGAAAAGGTATTAGAGCCAGGAAAGCATAGTTTTATAAGGAAAAATATAAACGTAGAAGTTATGAATATTACAGATGAGTTTAAGCTTAAAGGTTTTGATTTGAGTGTGTTTATAAATGATAAAGTACTTAAAGAGCAGCTGGAGATAGTAGATGTTGCTGATGAAACAATGGTATTACACTACATAAATGGAAAATACACAGAATGTCTGACTAGTGGTAGATATGCTTTTTGGAAGGTAGTTCAAACCCATAAATTTGAAATAATAGATATAAAGAATCCAAAAGTACCGGAGGAATTCCCTAAATACCTTTTTGAGGTTATGCCTAAGAAGTTGTATATTAGAGTAGAGGTGGCTGAATATCAAAAGGCCAGGTTATACTATGACCAGAAATTTGTAACACTCTTAAATGAAGGAATCTACTACTTTTGGAACAATGGTACCAGAATTAACGCAAGTTTTGTGGATACACGACTGCTACAGATGGACATAGCTGGACAGGAGATGCTGACACTGGATAAAGTGGCTTTGCGAATGAATTTTGTCTGTCATTATAAAATAATGGACTATATGAATATTTACACGGAAATTAATAATTACGAAGAGCAGCTGTATGTAACTTTACAACTCATACTTCGAGAGTATATCGGCAAATACCGTTTAGACGAAATACTTGAAAGTAGAGAGGAAATTGCAGATTATGCCTTCCAAAAACTAAAAGAGAAAGAAGAAAACTTTTATATCCGCTTTTATGATGCAGGTGTAAAGGACATTATTCTACCTGGTGAAATACGTGATATCATGAACACAGTGCTCATAGCGGAGAAAAAAGCCCAGGCAAATGTAATAGCCCGCCGTGAAGAAGTGGCATCTACAAGAAGTTTATTAAATACAGCCAAACTAATGGACGAAAATAAAACTTTGTTTAAATTAAAGGAACTTGAGTATTTGGAAAAGATTTGCGAGAATGTGGGTAATATTACAGTAAGTGGAGGAACAGATTTGCTATCCCAGCTGACAAACATTTTAAAAGGAGCTTAATGATGATCGAAGTAAAAGGAACTTATACCTGTGCAAAGGTATTTACGGATAATATTGAAGAAGTTGCAATCACACAGATTAAACAATTGTGTGATATGGCATATACAGAAGGAGCAAAAATACGTATTATGCCGGATGTCCATGCTGGAGCCGGTTGTACCATCGGAACGACTATGACGATTACGGATAAGGTTGTTCCAAATCTTGTGGGAGTAGATATCGGCTGTGGAATGGAAACCATACGAATCGCTAACAAGCATATTGAACTTGAAAAACTGGATAAATTAATTTATTCAAAAATTCCATCAGGAACAAAAATACGGGAAACGCCTCATCAATATAAGGATGAGATTGCATTAACAGACCTGCGATGTTTTAAAGAAATTCATGAACATCGTGCAATTCATTCAATAGGAACCTTGGGAGGCGGTAATCATTTTATCGAGGCTGACAAAGACGATGAAGGTAATATATACCTTGTCATCCACTCAGGCAGCCGTCACCTTGGTAACGAGGTTGCAAAACTTTATCAGGATATGGGATATAAACGCCTGAATGGTAACGATAAAAGTGCCTTGGACAATTTAATTACTGAATATAAAATGGCAGGTAGAGAAAAAGAACTTCATGCTGCTATTCATGATTTAAAAAATCAAGTAATGACAAACATCCCCTTCTCTCTTGCTTATGTCAGCGGTGATTTATTCGAAGATTATATACATGACATGCAAATCGTTCAGCATTTTGCTACCCTTAATCGTAAAGCAATGGCGGATGAGCTTGTTCGAGGTATGAAATTGGAGGTGGCTGAGCAATTCACCACAATCCATAATTATATTGATACAGACAATATGATTTTGCGAAAAGGAGCTGTGTCAGCAGAACTTGGAGAAAAACTTCTAATACCTATCAATATGCGTGACGGAAGTCTTATCTGCTTTGGTAAGGGAAATAAAGATTGGAACTGCTCCGCCCCTCATGGAGCCGGACGGCTTATGAGTCGTACACAAGCCAAAAGTTCCTTTACAGTTTCAGAATTTAAAAAACAGATGAGAGATATTTATACAACATCAGTTAATAAGGAAACACTAGACGAATGCCCTATGGCGTATAAGGATATGACGGAAATTGTTAGGAATATTGCTCCAACCGCTGATATTATTAAAACAATAAAGCCAATTTACAATTATAAAGCAAGTGAATGATTTTTACATGGTCTTTGTTCATTTTTTTAGCCTGATTCTCCAAAGAATGATAGACTTATTGACTATTCTACTCCTTTTAACGTATAATTCATGATAATTGGACTAATAAGCCAGCTTAAAGCTGTGGATTGAAAGAAAAGTATAATTAGAAGAGGTAGATATTGTGGGCGAAAGCATTTTAATAGTTGATGATGAAAAAGAAATTGCAGATTTGGTGGAATTGTATTTAAAAAATGATGGCTTTACAGTCTATAAATTTTACAATGGAAAAGATGCCTTGGAGTGTGTGAATAATACCAAGCTAAATATGGCTATACTCGATGTAATGCTTCCAGATATTGATGGCTTTAAAATCTGCCAAAAAATCAGAGAAAAATATTACTATCCAGTCATTATGCTAACTGCCAGAGTAGAAGATATGGATAAAATTATGGGGCTGACCATTGGTGCAGATGATTATATAACCAAACCCTTTAACCCTTTGGAAGTGGTTGCCAGAGTAAAGACACAACTAAGACGTTACATGAGGTATAACAGAGCAGAGGAAATAGAGGAGAGTGTCAATGAGTATGACATAAGAGGGTTAATTATTAATAAAGATACTCATAAATGTACGTTGTTTGGTAAAACCCTATCCCTTACCCCTATTGAATTTTCAATACTTTGGTATCTTTGCGATAACAAAGGGAGGGTGGTATCCTCAGAAGAATTATTTGAAGCAGTTTGGGAAGAAAAATATTTGGATAACAATAACACGGTTATGGCACATATAGGAAGGCTTCGTGAAAAAATGAAAGAATCCTCCAAAAAGCCAAAATTCATAGAAACCGTATGGGGAGTGGGATATAAAATTGAAGGCTAAGAAAAAATATCATAAATTTAAGAAAAATCTATCTTTATTTATTTTGTCAAGATTTGTTATGTGGGTAATGATTTATACCATTGGATTAATTGTAGGCTACTACTTGGCAAGGACCTTTTTTTCTAGAATAACCTGGTACTGGAGCGATCCTTTATATCCCCTTCTCAATATGATTCATAATAATATCGAGATTTTTTCCATTACCATATGGTTAGGTGGTACAGTAATAATTTTCTTATTTTACTGGTTTAAAATTTTAGGATATCTGGAGCATATGATTCATGGAACAGAAAGTATTTATAGTTCCAATGAAGATTATATTTCCCTGCCTGCTGAGCTAAAAGAAGTAGAAAATCAGATGAATCAGATTAAGCAAAATGTTAGACAGAGTGAAAGAGCCGCTAAAGAAGCAGAACAGCGTAAAAATGATTTAGTCGTATACCTTGCACATGATTTAAAAACACCATTAACTTCTGTCATCGGTTATCTTACCTTGCTCCATGAGGAAAAGGAGATTACAAAAGAATTACAGGAGAAGTATTTAGCAATAACTATAGATAAGGCAGAACGATTAGAGGATTTAATTAATGAATTCTTTGAAATTACAAGATTTAATCTAACGAATCTTACACTTGACATGAGCACTATTAATATAACCAGAATGCTAGAGCAAATTGTGTTTGAAGCAGGCCCCATGTTAAGAGATAAAAATCTCACCTGTAAGTTAGACGCAGAGCCTGATCTTACTATGAAATGTGATGTGAACAAAATGCAGAGGGTATTTGATAATCTCATAAGGAATGCAATTAATTATAGTTTTTATGATAGTGAAATAAATATAACTGTTATGAAGAGAGGCAATGAGATTGCATTTGAATTTTTAAATAAAGGTAATACCATTCCAAAAGAAAAATTAGATCGTATTTTTGAACAATTTTTTCGTTTGGATTCTGCAAGACAGAGTAAAAGTGGTGGCTCAGGTCTTGGACTTGCTATTGCAAAAGAAATTATAGAACTGCATAAAGGAAAGATAGTAGCCTTTAGTCAAAATGATGAAATATCCTTTCAAATTACCATGCCTATATAGACGAATGGCTTCGTAGGAAAATCGTAAGAATTACCGTAGAAAAAAGTAGAAATCCTTTCATTTATAACGAATAAATAGCATTTTTAAATTTGGTAAAATCATTTTATCAAGTTTAAGAATGCTTTTTTAATATAAATCTAAGTGAAAGGATAAAGTACAAAATGAAAAAGAAAATCGCAGTTATATTTGGAGGATGCTCCACAGAATATGAGGTATCTCTACAATCAGCTTATGCAATTCTAACAGTTCTTAAAGATTCCAAAAAATATGAACCTGTTTTAATTGGGATAACCAGAGAAGGGGAATGGTTTCATTATGTCGGTTCTACGGAACATATTGCAGAGGATACCTGGCATAAAAGAAGTGATGATTTAAGACCAGCTATGATTTCGCCAGATAGAAGCAAACATGGAATGATTGAATTTACAACAAAAGGGATTAAACATATCACCCTAGATGGCGTATTTCCAGTACTGCATGGTAAGAATGGTGAAGATGGGACTCTGCAAGGCCTTGTTGAACTTGCTGGTATTCCTTTAATTGGTTGTAATACCACCGCTTCAGCTTTGTGTATGGATAAGGACAGAGCCCATAAATTAGTGAAAGAAGCAGGAATTAAGGTCCCCAGAGCCCTCGTTTTGACTAAGAATGAAGCAGAGGATTTCACCCTTGTCATGGAAAAAATAATGAATCTGCAATACCCCCTTTTTGTGAAGCCTGTAAAAGCTGGTTCCTCTTTTGGAATATCAAAAGTTTTTAATTCTGAGGAATTAAAGAAAGGACTTAGTTTGGCTATTCAACACGATAAGGAGGTAATTATTGAAGAAAATATTGAGGGATTTGAAGTGGGATGTGCCATTCTTGGGAATAAAGAACTTACAATTGGTGAAGTTGATGAAATAGAATTAACAAAGGGATTTTTTGATTTTACTGAAAAATATACTTTAAAAAGTTCGAAGATTCATATGCCTGCAAGAATTGATAAAGATATGGCAGTTAAAATTAAACAGGCTGCTGAAATTATATATAAATCTTTGGGTTGCCAAGGCTTTGCTAGAGTGGATATGTTCTTAACAAAGAATGGGGAGATTGTGTTTAATGAAGTTAATACCATACCTGGTTTTACTTCTCATAGCCGCTATCCAAATATGATGAAAGGTATCGGACTATCCTATGAGGTTATTTTGGACAGGCTGATAGAACTGGGACTAGAATAATGGAAAAAATCATGTTAGAGCAAAAGGACATCTACAAAGGAACCCTCCTTTTAGTAAATAGAGATTATCCAATACACAGATTTAACAATGAGAAACATTTGCAGCTAGAGCAAGCTCTATATGGATATCCGGAAATTTTACTAGAAAAAAGAGCAGCCAGAATGCTTCAAAAACTAATCAACGATTTAGATGGTAAAGAAAGTATTGTTCCCGTTAGTGGTTATAGACCTCAAAAAGAGCAGGAACAAATTTATAAGGATTCACTGGCGGAAAATGGAAGAGAATTTACAAATAAGTATGTTGCAATACCGGGTCATAGTGAACATCAAACTGGCTATGCCATAGATCTTGCTAGAATGAATCATGAAATTGATTTTATCAGACCAGATTTTCCATATGACGGCATATGGGGTAGGTTTAGAGAACTTGCAGGAGAATATGGGTTTATTGAGCGGTACCAGGAAGGCAAGGAAAGAATAACAGGGATTGCCCATGAACCCTGGCATTTTCGATATGTTGGATATCCTCATTCCCTTCTAATGAATAGAGAAGGACTTACTTTGGAGGAATATATAGAAAAAATAAAGAACTTCACTTATAAGGGGGAACACTTGCACTATCAGTATAAAGGTCGGTCCATGGAGATTTTTTATGTAAATGTGATGGATGCAATCTATGAAGAAATTAGTATAAGTGATGAGTTTACCTATCAGGTGACTGGAAATAACAGTGATGGTGTTATTGTAACAGTTTGGAGGGACTAGTAATGGTGGTATTTCCATATATTGATTATTTTCGGTTGGTTGCAGCAATCTTAGTCGTTACCATACACACCTCTCCTTTGTTATCAATGAATGTAACAGCAGATTTTTTACTAACTCGTATCCTGGCAAGAGTAGCAGTACCGTTTTTCTTTATGGCTTCAGGTTTTTTTATGAGTTTCAAAAATACGACTTTAGAAAATCAAAAACAAGGCAAGGAACACTTAAACCGATTTTTGTACAAAACGTTTCAGTTGTATCTGATAGCAATCGTTCTATACCTGCCTCTTAACCTGTACATGGGATATTTTAAAGAGGATTTTACAATTTGGAATTTTTTAAAAGATTTATTCCTAAATGGAACCATGTATCATTTATGGTATTTACCAGCAGCCATTTTAGGGGCCTTAATTGCTTTTCAATCCTTGAATAAATTAGGACCTAAAAAAGCACTTATTATTGCTGGGGTCTTGTATGTGATTGGTATCTTTGGTGACAGTTATTATTATTTTATTCCATCTCATTCTATGGGTTATGAATTCTATGAATTTCTGTTTCAGTTTTTTGCGTACACAAGAAATGGCATATTTTTTGCTCCAATCTTTTTTATTCTGGGTATATTGGCGGACAGACAAAAGACGAGATTAAATCCTAAGACATTATGGCTCTTCTTTATAACCTCTATGTCACTAATGGTAGGAGAAGGCTTGCTGCTTCATTTTAATCAGATACAACGTCATGATAGTATGTATTTTATGTTAATTCCAAGTATGTATTTTTTATTTCAATTACTCCTAAAAGAAGATGGAAAGAAAACGAATAAATTTATGGGCATAAAGATGAAAACGAAAGATTTTAGAAACATATCCATGGTGATCTATATCATACATCCCCTTGTAATCGTAGTTATTCGCTTGTTTGGAAAAGTAACAGGTCTAACGGACCTTCTCGTTACCAACAGCTTCCTTCACTTTATTTGTGTGCTTACAGGTTCCATACTGATTGGAATACTATTTACTAAAATAAAATCTAAAAAAATCAGCAATCCAGCAAGGCTTTAACTATGTATCTATTGCATATTTGTAAAAGAACCAGAGAGGTGCTAACAAATGAATTATAATGAAAATAAGGATAAGTCACGTGCATGGCTTGAAATTAATTTAGAACATCTAAAACATAATACAAAAGTACTACAAAACATTATGCCAGACCGCTGTACTTTTATGGCAGTAGTTAAGGCTAATGCATATGGTCATGGGGATGTAGAAACTGCAGTCTGTCTAAATGCTATAGGAATTCATTCCTTTGCAGTAGCTACTATTGATGAGGGTATACGACTCAGGGAAAATAACATTTTAGGCGAGATTTTAGTACTAGGTTATACTGACGTAAACAGAGCGAAGGAATTAGCAGACTATGATTTAATGCAGACAGTAATCGACTATAGCTATGGTGTGGATTTATCCAGACAAGGCTATCCGATATCTGTTCATATTAAAATAGATACGGGAATGCATAGACTTGGATTAGGAGAAGATGAATACAAA
>DALYNO010000129.1:0-9068 GCA_031975295.1 Anaerocolumna sp.
ATAAAATCATTAAGTAATCTGCCATTAAACCAAAAGATGTGTAATCAAGGGATTCTATAGCAACATCATTCGAACTGACAACAATTCTTGGAGAAATGGTAATCATAAGAATAAATCCTTCTTCTTTTAATCGTATTGAAAGTCTGGACAAAAATCTTTCATGAGCCTCCAAGTTCTCATTGGTTAAGTCAACAATTGAAATATTTAATCCATAGTAGCTTTTTTGTTTTAAAACTGTAAGTATATTATCGATATGTCGCTGTAAAATATCTTCCTCATATAATACACTGTTTAAGACTTCACTATCACTGACACCCTGATAATTTACAGTAGACAAGGACATTAATGGTGCAACACCATACTCTTTCGCTATTTGAATTATCTCTGATTCATCATTTCCTACAACTTCACCATTGGCTAATACCCTGTAATTAAAAATAGTTAAAAATGTTAAATACGGCAATGTCTTAGTTAGTGTATCCCTTTCAATAAATGGGTAGGCATAAGCATTGATCGATACATTACCCTGGGTATTATAACTAATCACGATTTCTTCTCCCTGATACAAAAACTCTCTGCCAGATAAAAATGGATTATTCCGAAGCAACTGCATTTTCGTCACACCAAACCCATTGGCAATACTCTCTAATGTATCGCCTTCTTGGACAATATAGTACTGGCTTGCCGTTACAATTACAATAGACTGACCAATTACTAGCTCATCTGCATTTGTTAATCCGTTATCTTCCACTAGTTTAGATACAGACACATTATAACCTGCGGCAATGGTATAAATGGTTTCACCCGGTTGTACAACATGTATAATCATGGATTCCTCAATTTGCTTATTTATTCTATGTATATGTAAAGATTTATAGATTAGTAGTCTGCAATCTAAGATTCAGGATAAACCTTATTTATACTGTATTGGCTATTTATAACCAACCACATTTGCGTAAAGTAGCTCATTATATTCCAGATACCTGAACCTTGAATTGCGAATTCCGGTATCAATTTAAATAAGGAATCAATTGTTCTTGCATCGCTAAACCATACCGTATGATTGATGGTTTTATCACCTTCTGCAGTAGCGTATTGAAAATAAGGTGCCTGGGCATCTTCATCAAAATAAATGACTGATCCTGTTTGAATAGCCAAATTAATAGCAGCATCTGTTGTTAATGCATTCCCTCTTGTTTTCCCTAACACATAAGGTTGTTGCCAGTCATACCCTATAACAGAAATGCCTATATTTAATTTATTTACATCTATAAAAGTAACTGCATTCTCTAACAGCTGCCTTGTGAGGGATGCAGGTGTAGAGGGTGAAGGAGGTCCGGCAAAGGAACCCCACCCATAGGATAACATTAATATACCATCCGACAATTCACCCAAACCATCATAACCAATTCCTTCGATGGTTATCTCGCTTGCATTTAACACAATCCTTGGCGTTATCGTGATGAACAGTACAAAACCCTCAGCTTTTAAACGGACAGATATCCGGCTTATAAAATTTTCGTAAGCTCCTCTATTATCTTGATTCAGATTTGCAAGTGAGATATTAAGACCATAATATTCTTTTTCTCTTAGAATAACCAGGATATTATCAATATGGCTTTCTAAAACCACTTCATCATACAAAATACTGTTTACAACTTCTATATCACTAACACCCTGATAATTTAATGTTGACACTGACATAAGTGGGGCTACTCCATAGGCTTTTGCAGTTTGAATAATTTCAGATTCATCACTGCCAACAATTTCACCACTTTCTATCGTTCTATAATTAAAGATAGTTAAATAAGTTAAATAAGGGAGTGTTTTTCTTAAGATATCTTGATCTATAAATGGATAGGCATAGGCATTTATGGAAACATTTCCCTGGGTGTCAAAACTAATAATAACTAACTCTCCCTGATACAGAAAATCTCGTCCGTATAAATTAGGATTATTTCTCATCAGTTGTAATAAACTCACTCCAAAAGAGACTGCAATACTCTCTAGCGTATCTCCTTCTCTAGCAACATATACTTGGCTAGGTGTTGTAATTACAATTGTTTGACCTACTACCAGATTCTCAGGTTGCGTCAGACCATTTTCTTCCACTAATCTTGTCACTGAAATATTATAAAGTGATGCAATTGAATATATTGTTTCCCCCGGTTGTACAACATGTATTATCATATACCCCCCGATTTGTATTTTTATATATCAATTATATGAGCTTCCCCTGCAATCTACTACTGCTCCAATCTTCTTTTAATATACTATAATTATATTGATCATCCCATCTTCCTTCTTTAAATCTTACTTGTCTTGCTACGCCTTCCTTTTCCATACCTATCTTTTTCAAAATATTCTCAGATGCCGCGTTGTTTGCATTACACGATGCACTCACTCTGTGAAGATTCCTATCTATGAAACTTATAGATAAAAGAAGTTCTGCTGCTTCAGTAGCATAGCCATATCCCCAAAATTCAGGAAGTATAAAATACCCAATTTCACCACATCCGCCATACTGATTTTGGAAATGTACCTCAATCTCTCCATGACCAATATAGGAATTACTTTCATTTAAGTAAATTCCATACTCAAATGCTGGACGATTTATGAGTAAATCTTTGTTTAATAACACATTCTCAAAATAGGGTAATAAGGCTTCTTTTGATTCATAGCGTTGCAAATATGCATATCTCATCACTTCTTTATTGGAAAATACAGAATAAAATAAATCAAAGTCTTTGGAGGTATATTCCTTTAGTACTAATCTATTACTGTTATACATAGTATCCTTCTTTCTGTTCAATAACTCTATTATAACATTTCATATTAAATTTTCAACTTAGCTTATATTCATCTCCCCCACTTTGTTAAATATTTCACTTTTTATATTTTTTTGTTTATGTTTACTTGACAAAGTTATTCAGATAAGATACCTTATAAATAACAGAGAATAACAATAAATACCTAGAATAATATTGTGGTTTTATGTTGTTTTAACATATTATTACAAAAAGGAGATGCCATGTATAGTACCTTTAGCAATAAAACAGAAATATTAATTGGAAACGGCAGCGAGGATGCATTTAAAGGTGCTAAGAGAGTTCTTATTGTTACAGATCATTTTATGTATGAAAAAAAGATGACTGACTATATTACAACACGATTAGAAAATGCTACCTATCAAATATTCCATGACGTTAAGCCTAATCCAGATATAGCAACTGTTACAGAAGGCATTAAAATAATTCTTGATTTTAAACCTGATACAGTCGTTGCTCTTGGAGGCGGTTCTCCTATTGATGCCGCCAAGGGAATGATTTATTTTGCCAAGATGCGCGAAGAATCACTTAAAATGAAATTTATCGCAATTCCCACTACCAGTGGTACAGGCTCTGAAGTAACGAAATTTGCCGTAATTACAGATCCTGAGACTGAAACCAAATATCCTCTTGTAGAAGACAGTATGCTCCCGGATGTAGCTATACTTGATGCAGAGCTTACCACATCTGTTCCCCCTAGTGTTACAGCTGACACAGGACTTGATGTACTTACACATGCCATTGAGGCATTTGTATGTAATATGAGAAATGATTTTACAGATGCTGTAGCTGAAAAGGCCATAAAACTTGCTAACAAATTCTTAATTAAGGTATTTGAAAATCCAGAGGATGTTACCCTAAGACAAAGAGTCCATAACGCTTCCTGTCTTGCTGGTATGGCTTTTACCAATTCTGGGCTTGGTATTAATCATTCCATGGCACATACCCTCGGAGCACATTTTCACCTTCCACATGGAAAAGCCAATGCTTTATTACTACCCTATGTTATTACCTTTAATGCCGGGTTAGAAGATGAATTAACTGATGCGAATAAAAGGTATGCAAAAATTGCAAGACTTATTTGGTTAGATAGCATAAATGATAGGCAAAGCACCCTTAATCTGGTTCGTGCATTAAAAGGATACATAGCAAAACTAAATATACCCTCTACGATAAAAGCTGCTGGAGTTGATAAGGATACCTTCTATCAAGCACTGCCTGCCATGGTTGATTCTGCCCTAATAGATCCTTGTACAAAAGGAAACCCAAGAAAATGCTCTAGAGAGGATTTGACCAATCTGTTTATTAGAGCATATGAGGGCCGAATAGGAATTTAAAAGTAAACTGTAAAGTGAAAGAAAATCGTGAATGAAAGGATGCCAACTTGTGTTCTTTCACTTAATATTACGGCAAATCACATTGAAGAAGTACTTTATATAAAGTGCTTTACTGTGATTGGGAATTATAATATGAACTTAATTGATGCCATAAAAGAAGCAGGTATTGTAGGGGCTGGCGGTGCTGGATTTCCTACACATGTTAAACTAAATACACAAGCTGAATACTTCATAGTAAATGCAGCTGAATGCGAACCTCTTATTGAAACAGATAAATATCTGTGCAGGACTTATGCTGATAAGCTTGTGAAAGGTATTCTGCTAATTAGCGCACATTTACATACCACCAAGTCTGTCATTGCTCTTAAAGGCAAATATAAAGAAGAAATAGCTGCCCTAAAAACGGCAATTGCTAATAATCATGCAGAGATTGAGATATTTGAACTGAGAACCTTTTATCCTGCGGGTGACGAACAAATCATAGTACAGCAAGTAACAAAAAGAAGTGTACCAGAACGAGGTATTCCAATTGAGGTAGGTGCAGTGGTTAACAATGTAGGTACAGTCCTTTCTGTTTATGATGCCTATACAGAAGGTAAATCTGTTACAGATAAATACCTGTCTGTGGTTGGAGAAGTTAAAGAACCTATTATGTTAAAGGTACCAATTGGTACTTCTATTCGAGATTGCATTCATTCTGCCAATCCAACCATTGCAGACTATGCAATAATTCTTGGTGGACCAATGATGGGTCGTGTTGTTGCAGAGGATTCTGACATAGATTTGCAAGTTGTTACAAAAACCACCGGAAACATAATTGTTTTATCTAAAGACCATTATTTAATTCGTCGCTCTCTGGTTACAATTGAGCGCATTAAACATCAAGCAAGAAGTGCTTGTATTCAATGCAGAATGTGTACAGATTTATGCCCAAGATATCAAATTGGACATAGAATCAAACCACATCTGGTTATGAGAAACATATGGCGAGAACATACAGTAGAGACTATAGAAGAATTTGAGAAATCCTTTGGTGATGCAGCCAATTGCTGCGATTGCGGCCTATGCGAAATGTTCTCTTGCCCAATGGGTTTATCTCCAAGGAAAGTAAATGGATATATGAAAGGAAAGCTTCGGGAGAAGGGTATTGTGGTAGATAAAAATATGGCACCAGTTGCCAGAGAAGCTGTAGATATCAGTAAAGTTCCTACTGACAGATTAATTTCCAGACTTAATCTTGGCAAATACAATGGTTTACATGCCCATAACTGTATAACTCTAAATCCAAGTGAAGTATTTATACCCTTCACACAACATATCGGAAAACCAGCTACACCAGTCAAGTCTGTATGTGATAGGGTTTATGCTGGTGAATTGATTGCAGCGGCAGACGAAGCAGGCTTATCAGCCAATATCCATGCAAGTATAAATGGCACAGTAAAAGAAGTAACCCCCGCAGGGATTAGATTAAGCGTTAACTAACGGAGGAAATATAATGGGAAAGTCAGTCTGTATGATAGAGCTATCCAGCATAGCAAGAGGAATTGAAACCTGTGATTATATGTTAAAAGCAGCCAATGTAGAAATGTTACGTTCCTCTACCATATGTCCAGGAAAATATATGATAATTATAGGTGGTGATACCGGAAGTGTCACTGCTGCAATGAAAGTGGGTGAAGAAAAGGCTGGTGAATTCTTAGTAGATAAATTATTAATACCAAATGTAAACGAACAATTAATGCCTGCACTCAGTGGTACCAACCAAGTTCAAACCTCTGGTGCAATTGGTGTTATTGAATTCTATTCTGTCGCTTCAGCAATTATTGCAGCCGATACAGCCGCAAAAGCTGCAGATGTGAACTTAATTGAAATTCGTACCGGTTTTGCTATCGGTGGTAAAGGATTTGTTACCTTAAGTGGAGATATTGGTGCGGTAACAGAAGCGATTAACGCGGCTAAGGCTGTTAGCGAGTTAATGGTAGAATGCGCCGTCATTCCAAGACCTATGGATAAATTATATGAAGCTTTGATGTAGGGTGAAACTTATCTCTAAAAGGTTACTATAACCATATAAAACCACCTTCTTTCTGTGAATGGAGCACACACAAAGAAGGTGGTTGATATAAGCATGACAGAATTAAGTTAGTAGACTTTCCTATCTGCCAATTGCAATTCTCTTTTGTCCTTCTGCTAATTTGGTATTTTAATGATCTCTCCTACACTTATTTTATCAGGATCTTGGATAGCATTGACAGCTAGTAATTTTGATAATGTAATCTGGTACTTTTGGGCAATTTTCCATAAACTATCACCTGCTTTTACCGTATATGAAATATACTTCTCCTCTTTATCTGTCGTCTTATCAGCATTCTTGGCTTTCTCTTCTGCTTTGGAGACTTCTTTACTCTTATTCTGTTCCTGTTGGTCAGATACTGTAATTTTTATTTTTACCAGAGCAGTCTTATGGCCTTTTAACCTGATATATAATACTTCTGTTCCTTTGGAAGCTCCATATACTACAGCTTTCGTCTTTCCATTATTTTTACTAACTACAGAAATATTTCTTTTACTGGTCATCCACTCAATATCTTTGGCAGCATAGCCATACAATTTAATTTCATAAGTGACGGATTTGCTTACCAGCAGTTTTTGTTTATCTTTTACAAATACAATCCTGGCCTTCTCAACAGTGACGTTGGTTTTAAAAGTAATCGTTTTATTTTCTAGAGAAATCTTAGTAGTAATAACAGCCTCTCCTGCCGAAATCCCAGTTATAAGTCCACTGTCTGATACTGTAGCAACCTCTTTATTATCAGAGGAATACGTGGCTTGATACAACAGTATATTCTTATTGATGGCATCTTGAATGCTGTCAGGCAATTTTATAAGTAGTTCTTTTGTTTTATTTATGGTACCGCCTGTGTACAGCAGCACATCACCAGTTTCAGTACTTTTTATATTATTTACTGTAATTTCATTTAATCTATTCTCACTAAGCATCTCATGTATTAATTTTTCCCTGGAGGTATCATCATTGGAGGAATCCTGTGGGGTTGGCGTTACAGTTACAGGACTTTCTTCTTCGGGAATTTCAATATTCTTAGATGGACTGCCACCAATTCTAGCTCCCAAATCCTTAGAAACAATCTCTTTTAACACCAAAAGACCATTCATTTGAATCGTTCCATCTGCATTTCTTGTAATAAGCGTTTTGGTATCCAGATTTATAAACCAATCTCCAGCAGCGATATCACCTTGGTTATTTTCAGATTGTTCCTTGGACTTATTCCAATAATAGTTGGTGCTTTTATATATTTTAGTTCTGTCCTGATTTCCTAGGGGTTTTATATTTTCATCTATTTCATGATGCAGAGTACGATAGGAAATAAGGCCTTCAGCATAAAAGTCAGTATTAGGTGCATCCGTAGTATAAAAGGCTACATTATACGAACCATTGTTAAAGGTTGTGCACTGATATATTTGTATATCTGGACAGCTGTTAGAATCAATTCCTTTGGCTTTGTTATCATAAGCTACACTATCAATCAATTTATGATAGCCGGAAATACTGCTGCCTCCAAGCTTAAAACCGTTACCATTGCCGGCATTGGTTCCATCTGGCAGATATCCATTGCCATAAGCCACACAATTCTTTATTACTACTTGCCCAATTGGTCCAGTTTCAATCTTAGCAAATAAATCCCAGCCATCATCGGCGTTATTATATGCAATACAGCCATCAAATACATTACCATCACCAACGGTTAATTTTGCTGCAAATCCATCTGCATCTTCATATCCTCTGTCTGCATTACCATAAGAGGTGCAGTTAAGTATGAGATTATAGGCTGGCCAGTCTTCATAACTATCCGAAGATAAATATCTACTAATCTGTAAACCGGTATTTCCATTATAGTAGGTGTTTACACCATCCACAACATTATGATTACCGGATATTTGTAGTCCCTTTGTTGCATCTGCACTCTTAGTTATATCAAAACCTTTCAGATACCAGTAATCTCCAGCCAATACCATTCCTTCACTGGCTCTATTAAAATCTAAAATTGGACGATTACTGTCTTTTTCATCAGCTATTAGGTATATCATTTTATCACCGGAACCATCTATACCACGTTCAATAGTTACTTTACTATTAAGATTATAGGTTCCTCCCGCTAATAATAATATTTGACCAGGTTTTGCATATTGTACTGCAGTATAAAGATCAATTGGACTATTCTCTTTGCCTGTACCATTACTTGTGCCCTCAGGTGAAATATGCAGTACTTTTAAATCATAGCTTTTATAATTTACACTATGCTCAAAAATAACTGTTTTATAGGAAGATAACTTTTCAAATTCACTTGGTTTATATTCTGGATCAGGAGTAAATGAAACCTGAAAATTATTGTCCCCTTTTGTTAAGATAATACTGTATTTATTATAAGTTCCTGCGGCTATTTTCTCTTGGTTTACAATTACCTTACCATTCCCGTCTTTGATCATTAAGCTTCCATCTGCATTAGCAATAAATATCAGTTCATGATGATTAACCGCTGAAGTATTAGCAGAAATGATTTCATAAACAGGTGTTACATAAGATATTCCTTGTTCTTCAGCCGTCGGATCTGTAGCAGGGTCAGATACAGTAAGATGAATATCTGTTACAGTCATTCTTGCGTTTCTGGAGGCAAAAAATCCTACATAAATATTGTCCTTATCAATTTGTGTGAGTGCATCTCGATTGATATCATAAAAAAGTTTTGATACGGTTTTACCTGCTTCATCAGTATAACTCAAACGATAACCAGTATTATCTCTTTGCAGCTTAAACTGATAAGTAGTTTTTAACCCAGCAGAATCAACAGTTCCTGTTGGAGGTGCCTCATTGGTATAATTGCCA
>DALYNO010000130.1:0-9043 GCA_031975295.1 Anaerocolumna sp.
TTAAAACTTCTTGTATATCTTTATCCTTATTGCCCATACTAGATATCTCAACTGCCAGACGATTAGATTCTTCAAAGATATTATGAATCTCCATGTCTAAATCTTTAATACGGTTAAGTTCTAGCATCTCTACTTTCTGATTGTAATTAGCAGAGAATTGTACGGTCAAAAAACTTGCAACAATTGTAGCTACTAATACAACTATAACAATAAAAGATAAAATCAAACGATTAAATATCGTATCAAAACGAACTAGCCGATTAAAAATATTTTTCATAATACTTCCTGCTTTCATACGGTTATGAACTTCTTATATTACATCCCAAACTATCCCACAACCTAGTATAACACAGTAATTATTCATTTTCTACCATTTGAAAGTACGTGTATCATTTGTTTATCACTATTTACAATATATGTATGAACATTACAAGTAAAATACCCTTTTTCCCTTGTGACTACTTCATTGTAAAATATAGTATTACGATAATTCCAAGCACAATTCGATACCAGCCAAAGGTTTTAAAACTATGTTTTTTAATATAGTTCATTAAAAACTTAATGACAAGAATTGAAACTAGAAATGCTACTGCCATACCAATACTTAATGTTAATATTTCTCCGCCTGTATAATCGAAGCCAAACTTCATAATTTTAATAGCACTTAAACCAAACATTACGGGTACAGCAAGGAAGAATGTAAATTCAGCAGCAGCAACCCTCGATACACCAATTAACAAAGCACCTATAATGGTTGCACCGGATCTAGATGTCCCAGGTATAATTGATAACACTTGAAACAAACCAATGATAAAGGCTGTGGAGTAGGTAATATCCGTTAAAGTATGAATATTGGGCTTGCGCCTTTTATTCCAGTTCTCTACCAGAATAAAACCGATTCCATAAATAATTAAGGTTAAAGAAATCACTACAGGAGTATCTAAATGAGCCTCAACGTAATCATCAAACAGTAAGGTGGCAGCCGCTCCTGGAATACAGGCAACAACAACTTTAAACCAGATGGAAAAAGTATCCTTTTTGATAATTGGCTGAGTTTTGTCATGAAACTGAAATGGAAACATTTTATTCCAAAACAACAATACCACAGCTAGAATTGCACCAAGTTGAATTACAACAAAAAACATCTCTTTAAATGCTGCACTCATTTGTAATTGTACGAATTCATCAATCAATTTCATATGACCAGTACTGCTAATAGGCAACCACTCTGTGATACCTTCCACAATTCCTAGAAAAATAACTTTTAAAATCTCTACAAAATCTAATAACATTCTGATTTCTCCTTAATATTATGTATCTATTCTTTCTTCATATATCCGAATGCACTTCCTATTAATCCTCCATCTAATACAAATTTTTTTATATTTCTTTGTAAAGATGTATCTTCTGGTACTTCTTCCATGGATAAATTATCGTTTTTAAATACCCATCTCTTATAAGCCTGATTTTCTTTATTCCATTCTTCAATGGTATAATCCTGTTGAAATTGAAGAATTCTAGATTCCGGGGATAAAACCTCCTTTAAACCGGGTGAGAGCATCCAGGAATCACAAATAAAATATCTATATGCTAACTCTGGGTAATACTTCAAGAAGAATTCATTTGCTTGGCTATAAGCTTTTAAACAATATTCTTTTGTAAGTATGGCATCTGAGGGTATATGTACACTGACAACTCTTTCTTCTTTCCAATTCACAAATTCAAATTCTAATTCTCCCAATCTAAACTCCTCCATAGACAGCTGTCTTGGAGTCCACCATTCTCTGTCAAAACCATAGGTTTTATAGCTAACCATATGTTCCCTTACGAATCGGGAGAAGCATTTAAAGGTATTAATAAATATTTCCTCGCTAATCCCTCTCTCTTCATATCTTTTATAAGTATCTAATCCTATAGCAAGCTGAAACGTTAACATTTTGAATCCTTTATCATCCTGCCCTAATATATTTTTTGCTAATGCAAGACCTTCCTGCCAGGTAGGACGGTATAGTAACAATTCAGATGCTGGTTTTAATGATGTATAATCCAAGTTATCCTTCATTTTAATTATGTCCTTTGTTACTTCTTCTGGCATATTAATACTATTACACAATGTAATTAAGTTCATAGTAAGCCTCCTGTTCCTAGATAATATATGATCAGTATATCATGTACTAAATAACGCTACAACTCCTTTACTTATACAAAGAAAAATATTCTTAAGCTATATCTTAAGGTATAAGTTTACCATAATACTATATGTTTTTATTTCTTTTATAAGAGATTCTATATTAGGTACCAAGGTTTCTAAACTATTCATCATTAACATGGGCAGTCTAATGTTATTGTACGATTTCTGGCAATACTAAAGGATAAAGTGAAATAAGTTAACACCGGTTTGACTATATATTAATATAACAGGATTGAGAAGTAAACAGCTTCTACCATATCAGGCAACTGTTTTAATATCTGTCTGGAAGTGACTCTATATTTATATTTGCAATGTAAATACTTGTAAGATATACTATGCTTAACCATTCATATCCACTAACATCCATATTTCATCTAACACTTACATTCTTTCTCTTTACAAGATAATGGCATCATGATTTTCATATAAATTTATATATCTAATATATGCAACAAACAACATATGAAAGGAGTCCTATATGGATATAAAAACAGATCATTTATCAGAAATGACATTTAGAATTGGTGATGTAGCTGCTATGTTTGACATCTCGACAAAAGCACTTCGTATTTATGATAGGCTTGGTTTGCTAAAGCCGTCCTGTATTAATCCTGAAAACGGTTACCGGTATTATACGCCAAATCAGTTAAATACGCTAGAAGTAATACTAAATCTTAAAAAAGTTGGTTTTTCCTTGAATGAAATATCGCAGTTTATTCATGGTAATCTGGATAATAACCAGATGTTAACAGTATTTCAAAATAAGCATTTTAAATTACAGTGTATAAAAGATACCATACAATATAACATGGAGTTAATAGAAGATATGGTATCCTCCTTAAAGGAAGGTGCTCTCATACATGATGGGCTGACCCATAAGCAAAAAGCTCTACTATTATCAAGAATTACTTGCTTGGATAACAAAACCTTAGAAGAATCTCTAACACAAATATTATGGTTATAATATTAATATTGACTTTATCCTTGGGGCAAGGTTTACAATTAATAAAAACCTACCAGGAGGAGATTATATGGACAAGGACCTTAGTAATAAAATAAACACTTTATACAGTGAAAATGAGTATTTTAAAGATTTTAATGGTTACATTCTAATCAAAGAAAAGGATGAGATTTTATATCAACAGAATTTTGGGTATGCAGATTACGATACTAAAAAAGTTGCAACTGAAAATACTATGTTCAATATAGGTTCCATAACAAAACAATTTACAGCTATGTGTGTTCTGCAATTAGCACAAAAAGGGGTGCTTTCCATTGATGATTGTATTGGCAAGTACATAACTGATTTTAACTGTGGAGCAACTATAAGAATACGTGATATGCTTAACATGATATCCGGTATTCCTGAATATTGGTGTCAACCGGAATGGATAGAGCAAGAGGGAACTACTACTGAGGATACCTATAGGTTTATTAAAACACTTACTGATTATAACCCTCATCATAAAAAATTTCAGTATTGTAATTCGAGTTATATTGTATTAGGGAAATTAGTTGAACATATGTCAGGGCTTACACTTTCAGCATATATGGAGGAGTATATTTTTAAGCCCCTTGGTATGAATAGAACTACTTTACTCTCACCAGACATGAACTTCTCTGATTTAGCTACAGGATATAAATCACCTCGTATATCTAAATTAGAAAAAGCTACACCAATATACTCTTATGCTGGTGCTGGTGGAATATTTTCATCAGCTGCCGACCTATGTAAATGGAATGATGCTTTATCTACAGAAACTTTATTAAGTAAGGACCTGCTCAATGAGATGTTCAACCCCATATTATCAGGCTATGCTATGGGTTGGTTTATCAATGGACATAAAGCACATCATGGAGGGGATGCACCTGGCTTTAGTACTAACCTTATACGATTTGACAAGCTAAGTTTACTAATACTACTATTATGTAATTTTGAAGGCTGCAAAGAATCAAACATAAGCCATTATACTAATTTAGTTGAAGCCCTTGTTATCTAAATTTCTTTCTAAAGTAATAAATTACGCCAAACACTGAAAGAATAAGAGTTTGGCGTATTCTTAAGAATTCTTACTAAGAGTACTTTTTCTTTTAAAACACAAAGATAAAAAAATTCATAAACTCACATTTTTACGAAGTCTTAAATAAAAAATTAACTACCGAATTCAGACAATCAGCCTCATTTGTAAAATATGTTCTATATTTAATATTCCCTTATTTTTAGTAATGATCAATAAAAATGGCTTTTAACACTCTTCTCCTAATAAACAATAATCATCATTCCATAATTGCACTTCAATATAATGATATTGATCAGCTATCTCATTCATGAACGCTTCAATTGATCCTTTGTATTCCTGGATTGTATGATATAGCATTTGCTTCGTTAACATGGTAACAGTGCCGGTTCTTTGAAATACAGCTCCACTGTCCCCCAAGGTAAAACTTATGTATTTATCCGGTATATTATTAAGCGAAATCTTTGTAATCGGCCCTTTACCAAACCACTGATTCAGAAATTCACTGCCTTGCAGAACAAATGACAACGGATGGTTTTCTTGTGGCTCTCCTCCAAGTAAGATAAACTTGTCATATAAGAATGCATCTTGCTTCATTCTTAGCTCATAGTAATTTATAAAATCAGCAAAACGATAAAAGGCTGTGGTATCTGGATTATCCTTAGCCAATTTATCCGCCAGTAAAAATGCTTCTTCTTTCGGCAATCTTACAATATTTTTGAAAGGTGTACAATTTGGATGGCAATAATTCACTATTTCTAAATCTTCAAAGGTAGTAGACATATATCCCCCTTACTATTGATAGGTAATTGTATATTTTTAACTATAATATCTTTTGAAAGCACACTGCATCATCTCTACCTTTATAAACTCCATAGTTTTCTATGCGCTTAAATCCACTTTTTAAATAGAATGCTACAGCCACAGTATTGATTTTTCTAGTTTCACAGAGTAATGCGGTGTATCCAAATATTTTAGCTTGCTTTGATAAATAATTTAGAATCTTGCCTCCTATTCCTATTCCACTATAGCGGGCATACATTCTTTTTACTTCTGCAGTGTAACTATCTATTTCTCGTATGGATCCACAGCCGATGGGTTCATTCTCTAAGGTTGCTACTACAAATAAAGATTTATCACCTTCTACATCTTTCTTATTAAAATTGGCTTCTCCACTGCTTCCCGTTATTCGTTGTAATTTTTCAGAAAGTTCTTGTAGGAGTGTATAAGAGACCTCGCTGTTAATATCATATTCTTTTACTTGAATATTTTGATACTTAGATAATTCCATAATTCCAGTATATAACCCCTATCTTTCTTCAAAATATGTAGTTACCTGTCACCAATTACCAGGCTCTGTACTGAATCCGTACTATTTGCAGTTACGATTTATAAAAATCTCAACTATATCTAATATATCTTTTCCCCAAAATGTTGGGCTACAATGGTCCTCATTTTCAAGTTCATAATATGCAACCTCTTTATCAAACTGTTTTAACTTATTAAAGAAATTACGACTATGGCTTAAAGAAACAAGACTATCCTGTGTGCCGTGGAACATAAGTATTGGCGGTATATCTTTATCCTTTGAAAGATATGTCTCGCAGGATGCACTTTGGGCAAGCTCAGGTACGTTTCTAACTTTATCCGTCCCTAATAAATTCTCTATTGGGCCCATCCCCTCTGACAGGAACATATCTGTTGGCGCACAATAACTTATAATCCCCTTCACTTCACAAGAAATATCACTATGAATCTTAGCATCAAGTTCTCCATAAGCAGCAGTTAATCCGGTTAAGAGT
The DNA here is from genome assembly GCA_031975295.1 of Anaerocolumna sp. Taxonomy (GTDB): domain Bacteria; phylum Bacillota; class Clostridia; order Lachnospirales; family Lachnospiraceae; genus Anaerocolumna. Next base: position 6,012 of record DALYNO010000130.1, read on the forward strand.
CCAATATGACCACCTGATGAATCCCCACTTATAAAAATATTGTTTGTATCTAAATGAAATTGTTCCGCTAATGAATAAATAAAACGAATGGCTTTCTTAACATCAATGACTTGAGCAGGAAAAATATCCAATTCCGATTCTCTATATTGTACTTCTGCTATTGCAAAACCCCTTTTAGCCAACTCTGCACGAGCCAGTAAGCCATTATACATTTCTTGTCTATGCCATGCAGACCCAGGAATAAAAAATAAGATTGGGAACTTTTTATTTTCCTTCCACTCCCGTTGATAGGGTATTATTAATTGTAAATGTCTCTTGCAATTTTCATATTCACAATACTCTACATCTGGTACATATAACCATTCTAGTTCTTTCTTTTCAACATTTAAGGTTTTAAATAATTGTTCCGCCATTCTAAATTTCCTTTCCTACAATTAAAGTATGAGATTATGTCGATTTAAAGCATTACTAAACATTCCAAACCTTAATTAATGTAAGCATTTTCCTCTAACATATCATTTCTACTCTATATTACAAATTCATAATATCACATAAAATGGAATTTATAAACATAATTGACCAATATGATGAGATTTAATACCTGTATTTTTTCTGAAATTTCTAAAGATCTTTCTGTATTAACTGGTTTATACCATTTTAAGGGTATTATCAATTAGCTATGAAATAACATCAAATCAGGTCCCACTATCACCTGCTCTTGCGGCTTCAACAGCTGCATTTAATGCTTACAGCATAATCTTCGACACTTCAACATCCCTCCCCCTCAATCATGAGGAGAAAAGGGTTCTTTTTTCTCCATTTCCTTCATAATAGATCTATGAGTAAACTAAAAGATATTTTCCGCGACTATTATGAAGAAGAAATGGTAAATACGATATTCCCGCAAGTCTGCCATTGAGGATGTAGATAAGATGCTAGATTGTGGTGATTCTTCTCAGAGTGGTGCCTTCTGGGTCTGCCCTGATTATGGTGAACTTAAATTTGTTACTTATACTTGTAAAAATCACTTTTGTCCCTCTTGTGGTAACATGTATAATCAAAAAGGTTCTTTTCGCATATCTTCTAAGCTTATTTTTTGTATCCACAGACACTGTGTTTTTGACTATCCCCAGTAAATTACTCGATCTTTCTTATGGATCATACTCAAAGATTTAGATATCCTTCTTTCAGAGAGGCGACAACCAGATTTGAACTATTTGAACATTACCAGAACCCGCATAGAAAAGAGGTTTTTCGATTTCTGATACTAGTTGCACCTAATAAAAATAACAAATAGTATTACACTTACCATTATCCTACAAGAATGCATTTCTTTCCTTAATTACATAAGTAATTAAAATAAATTATATTTGCATTACCATACTCGGCATTCGCTTTATTTAATTCCTCCTCGCTTACAATTTTATTCTCATCATCAATAATTCCTATAGTTATAGCCCTTACTTCTTCGCCTACTTTATCGAATAACATTATATATTTATAGATTAATATTAATTTGACATTTTTAACGTCTAAACTATACTTTGCTACATTGTGCCCACCTGCGGTAAAAATGCCAGAATTATCAGCCGAAATGGGATAAGCGGTTCCATCTGAACCAATATTTCCAAACCTTTTTATTTCATTGTTAATAGGATAATAAATATCTGTGCTCATTGCAACTTCACCCTGATTTTTAAACTTATAAACACCATTCGAAAGAAGAAGAATCGGATAATCATAACCAATTAATTCAATAAATGAGTAATAATATTTTTCTCCTTGACAGTTAAAATTCTTTAAGAACTCATCATAAACATTAGTATTTTCTATGTATTTATTTCCTGCGATTTTAGTAACTTCTTTGTCTGACATTCTCTCATTTCGTTCTCTTATAAAATAGATAAAATATACTAAGATGCATATAAAGCTTAAAACTATAATAAATCTAAATAGTAATTGAATTTTTTTGCCCATATTAATCGTACTCTTTATTTATAAATATATGCCCTATTTTGAAATACAGAATTTATAAACAAGTACCTGTTCTAAATTACATATAAGGATATTCTTAATTAAATTATATACAGTAAGTATAACTTAATTATCAAGTGTACCTCCTGCACTTCTATAGATGGTGTATGCCTTTCTGGTATTAATTAATGTATCTGTATATTTGCCCGGATTCGGATGTAAAATGAACGTGACAGTACATTCAATGTAAATAGGTGTAGCGAAATAAAATAATGCAGTGTACTTGACATCAGTTTTGATATTATGATGAAAAAGCGTCGCAGACATCTCCGAGAGCGAGAAGGTCAGTCGTAGACTGCCCTAGTGAGTTAGCACAGTACTTGAGCTTTTAGAAATTCAGCATTTCGTCTTTAATAAAATGGAAAATCATCCTTCTTTTTATTAATCATCGTCTATATTGTTTCTAGATCTTAAGAAGTAAACAGGTTGTACCTTTTTACTCCAAATTATTCAAACAAAAAATCTCCAAACCCTTACTTCTAAAGGTTTAGAGATTATTCTTAGAGAGGCGACAACCAGATTTGAACTGGTGATCAGGGTGTTGCAGACCCATGCCTTACCGCTTGGCTATGTCGCCATATTAAATTTGTATTCTTAGAGTTTCTTCAAAAGAATAACTCCCCGAGTTGGGCTCGAACCAACAACCCCACGGTTAACAGCCGTGTGCTCTACCATTGAGCTATCGAGGAAGAACACTATAATTCTAATACTTTCCATCTAAAAAGTCAAGAGTTTTGGCTTAATAAACTTAATATATTATTTGAATTATTCGTTTAATTTATACACTTTTAGAAGTTTTAGTTGAAAAAACGTCACAAAACAATATTGTTGTTTTACGACGTCAATCAATATATCTTCAAAACTACACATTGAATATTCTATAAACATACTTGTGTTTACACACATTTGGTCAAGCCCTCGACCTATTAGTATTAGTCAGCTGCATGTGTTACCACACTTCCACCTCTAACCTATCTACCTGATAGTCTTTCAGGGGT
>DALYNO010000131.1:0-8990 GCA_031975295.1 Anaerocolumna sp.
CTAACGGTCAACCACCCTGTGGCGATTGCCTTTTATAATTATATTATAGCAGATTAAAAGAATATAGCAAGTGCAAAGCCTAAAAAATTACCTTATTAATTAAATCACATTGACTTTATTAATTTTATACTATTTTAAATCAAACAACTTTTAATCCTCTCAAAAACATTACTAACTTCCCAGATATCAGGGGCATTTGTCCTTCCAGTAATCGCTATCCTTAATACATTTGTTAAATCAACTATACTTCCTTTGTAATTATCCGGATGTCTTTTATAATCTTTCATACTTGTTGCATACCCCATTTGCTCTGTAATATTTTTCACTTTATCAAACCAGATATCTTTATTTTCATGTAAGTTAATATGTTCTAGATATTTCATTAAAAACAACTTTCTATCTACAATTGAAACACTTGTTGGAAACTCATCTTCCACTTTATAGGTTTCATCGAAATACATACTCATAAAATGGCATGCCTGCTTCCAATTCACCAAATCTTTTCTTACCTTATCCATATTACGCCCTATATTAAGGGCTCCAATAGCACGGCTTTTATTTTCTTTTAGTATAATTGAAAATTCTTTATTCCATTCATTAGTCCATTTTAATAATTTATTATATATTTCCTCCGCGGTCATATGGCTTAATGTCTCTTTACTGACATCATTCATTTTGTTCAAATCAAACAGAGCTCCAGATTTGCTCATCTTCTCTAATGTAAAAGAAAAATCCAAATAATCCTTTTCTAAGTTTTTTTGCCTCCATTCCTCATAATCCGAATTCAAAACAGTTAACAAATAGTTCCACATTACTTCAGGTATATATCCTTCTTCCTGATAATAAGATAAGGCAAGTTCTGGGTCTTTTCTTTTTGATAATTTTCGTTTAGAATTACCTTCCATTTTCATAAGTGTTGCTGTATGACAATAAACTGGCTTTTCCCATTGAAAGACATCAAATAACTGAATATGCATTGGCAAGGATGATAACCATTCTTCTCCGCGTATAACGTGAGTTGTTCTCATCAGGTGGTCATCTACTACATGGGCAAAATGATAAGTCGGAATCCCATCTGATTTTAAAAGTACAAAATCTAATACATTGGGGGGCAAATTAAGTTCTCCTCTTATAGCATCCATAATAGAGATGTTTGTATGATTATTATAATCTGCTTTAATTCGAAGAACATATGACTGATTAGATTCAATTCTCTGCTTGATTTCTTTAAAACTCAAAGTTCTGCAACATGCCCATTCACCATAATATCCAATAGTCTGCTTTAAACTCATCTGCTTATCTCTAATATCAGATATTTCAAATTCACTACAAAAACATGGATATGCTAAACCATTTTCAACTAAATATTTGGCAAAAACCTGATATATATTTTTCCGCTGCCGTTGTCTATAAGGACCATAATCTCCTTGATCACCTTCAATAACAGCTCCTTCATCAAAATAAATACCGAAATACTCCATAGCAGAAATAATAATTTTAACTGCACCTTGTACTTCTCTTTTATTATCTGTATCTTCAATCCTTAAAAAGAACTTCCCATTACTTTGATGGGCTAATCTTTCTGCTATAATAGCATTATACAAATTACCTAAATGAATAAATCCTGTTGGACTCGGTCCGATTCGAGTAACTTTTGCCTCGGCCCTTAATCTTCTAATCGGATAGAGTTTTTCTATATCATCCGGTGTTAATGTGACATTTGGGAATAGTAAATCTGCTAATTCTTTGTTTGACATTTCATTCTCCTTTCAATAAAAAAACCCTAAGTTGATATAACATAATCAACTTAGGGCGAACATTAGTCCGTGTTACCACCTAACTTCAAAGAATACTCTTTGCTCTCTACCAGTACAGAAGTAATCGATACTGCTTTCCTTTTAACGGCGGAAACTCCGATGTAACCTACTTAGTATTATCTGTTCAGTCCACAGCTCAGAGGCCTCTTCAATATTGGTTACGTAAAGACTCTCAGCATGAGGTATTCCTCTGTCTTCTCTCTGTGAACATTATTCAATATTTACTAATTCTCATCAACGCTTTTAATTATTTTTCCTTATACTATCATAACATTATTTTACAGTCAAGTATTTTTACTTATTTTAAATGTAAAAGCACCCTACCACTTTTAAATGATAGGGTGCCTAGTAATTTCTTAGCTATTATTCAATACAGTCTAACCTAAGTCAAACCATCAAAAAACGTTGAAATTTCAATTATTTCTTGTTATTTAACACTGCTTGTGCTGCTGCAAGTCTTGCGATAGGCACACGGAAAGGTGAGCAGGATACATAGTTAAGTCCTACATTGTGGCAGAATTCAACTGTAGAAGGATCTCCACCGTGTTCTCCACAGATACCAAGTTTGATATCAGGTCTTGTAGCGCGTCCTTTTTCGGATGCCATTTTAACTAATTGTCCAACACCATCAGCATCAAGTCTAGCAAATGGATCAGATTCGAAAATCTTGTTAGTGTAGTAAGAATCTAAGAATTTACCAGCATCATCACGGGAGAAACCGAAAGTCATCTGAGTTAAATCGTTAGTACCGAAGGAGAAGAATTCTGCTTCTTCAGCGATTTCGTTAGCAAGTAATGCTGCACGAGGAATTTCGATCATAGTACCAATATGGTATACGATGTCAGATCCTTTTTCAGCTTTAACAGCTTCAGCAGTTTCAACAACGATATCTTTAACGAATTTTAATTCTCTCTTTTCACCAACTAATGGAATCATGATTTCAGGAACGATATCAAAACCTTTTTCGTTCTTTACTTCAATCGCTGCTTCCATAACGGCTCTTGTTTGCATCTTAGCGATTTCTGGATAAGTTACAGCAAGACGGCAACCTCTGTGTCCCATCATAGGGTTGAATTCATGTAAGGAATCGCAAGTAGCTTTAACTTCTGCTACAGTAAGACCCATATCTTTAGCAAGTGCTGCGATATCAGCTTCTTCTGTAGGAACGAATTCATGTAGTGGAGGATCTAAGAAACGGATAGTAACTGGTCTACCTTCCATAACTTCATATAAGCCTTTGAAATCACCTTTTTGGAAAGGAATTAATTGGTTAAGAGCTTCTTCTCTAGCTTCAACAGTTTTAGAAAGAATCATCTTTCTAATTTTGTGGATTCTTTCACCTTCAAAGAACATGTGCTCTGTACGGCAAAGGCCGATACCTTCTGCACCAAATTTAACTGCGTTAGCAGCGTCAGCAGGAGTATCTGCATTTGTTCTAACTTTTAATGTTCTGATTTCATCAGCCCATGTCATAATTCTATCAAAGTTTCCACTGATAGCAGCTTCTACTGTAGGGATATCTCCAATGTAGATATTTCCTGTAGAACCGTCAAGAGAGATATAATCTCCTTCTTTTACAGTGTTTCCAGCGATTGTAAAGTATTTAGCTTCTTCATCAATGTTGATTTCACCACAACCAGATACACAAGCAGTACCCATACCACGAGCAACTACGGCAGCGTGAGAAGTCATACCACCACGAACTGTTAAGATACCTTCAGCTGCATGCATACCTTCGATATCTTCAGGAGATGTTTCAAGACGAACAAGGATAACTCTTTCGCCTTTTTCATGATAGTTTTTAGCATCTTCAGCTGTAAAGTAAACTTTACCTGCTGCAGCACCAGGAGAAGCAGGAAGAGCTTTACCAACTGGAGTAGCTGCATTTAATGCTTTCACATCAAATCCTGGATGTAATAACTGATCTAAAGATTTAGCTTCGATTCTTGCGATAGCTTGTTCTTTTGTAATCTTTCCTTCATCTACTAAATCACAAGCGATTTGAAGAGCAGCTGGAGCTGTTCTCTTACCGTTACGTGTCTGTAAGAAGTAAAGTTTTTTATCTTCAATTGTGAATTCCATATCTTGCATGTCTCTATAATGATCTTCAAGTAAGTTAGCAATTCTCATGAATTCTGCAAATACTTCTGGCATATCTTCTTCAAGCTTAGTGATAGGAAGTGGAGTTCTGACACCAGCAACTACGTCTTCACCTTGCGCATTGATTAAGTATTCACCATAGATTTTAGCTTCACCAGTAGAAGGGTTACGAGTAAATGCAACACCAGTACCGGATGTTTCACCCATGTTACCAAATACCATGGATTGAACATTAACAGCTGTTCCCCAATCTCCAGGGATATCGTTCATTCTTCTATAGTAAATAGCACGAGGGTTGTCCCAAGAACGGAATACAGCTGTTACAGCTTCAATTAACTGATCAGCTGGGTTCTGAGGGAAATCTGTACCTTTTTCTGATTTATATAATGCTTTAAAAGCAACGATAACTTCTTTTAAATCTTCAGCAGTAAGATCAGTGTCATAATGAACACCTTTCTTTTCTTTGATTTCATCTAAAACTCTTTCGAATTTAGCTTTGCTGATTTCCATAACTACGTCAGAGAACATTTGGATAAATCTTCTGTAAGAGTCATAAGCAAATCTAGCGTTACCAGTTTTAGCTGCAAAACCTTCAACAGCTGCATCTGTTAAACCTAAGTTAAGGATTGTATCCATCATACCAGGCATGGAAGCTCTTGCTCCGGAACGAACTGAAACTAATAAAGGATTTTCAGTATCACCGAATTTTTTGCCTTGTTCTTCTTCTAAAGTTTTTAAAGCATCAAAAATCTGACCTTTGATTTCGTCAGTTATTTTCTTACCACTCTTGTAATAGTCAGTACAAGCTTCAGTAGTAACGATGAAGCCCTGAGGAATAGGAAGTCCTAAGTTAGTCATTTCTGCTAAGTTAGCTCCTTTACCACCAAGCAGATTTTTCATGTCTGCTTTACCTTCTTTAAACAAATATACCCATTTTGCCATTTTAGTAATTACCTCCTAAAATATTTCATTTTTTTGACTTTCTTGTCGCCACTAAACATTATAGCATAACTTTTCTAAATAAGGAAATATTTTTTTGTGATTTTTCTTTGATTAGTACTTATTATCAATAAGTTATGCATTTTGATTGAGAAACTAAACAACTTAGTTCATTTATCAATCAATTAATACAATTTATAGTTCTTGCTTATCTATCACTGGTTGATAACTTTATGCATTTATCTCAAAATAATAGTTGCCAGAAATAAATTAGTATTAATTGATTGACAAATATATAAGCTATTTCATTTCACACATCATAAATCTAGAATTCAAATTTCTTTTCAAAATAAGCTTTAAGATCTGTAATCTTAATTCTTTCCTGTTGCATAGTATCACGATCTCTAACTGTAACTGATTCATCTGTTTCAGATTCAAAATCGTAAGTGATACAGTAAGGTGTACCTATTTCATCCTGTCTTCTGTAACGTTTACCAATATTTCCTCTATCATCAAATTCACAGTTATATAATTTACTCAAATCCGTAAATACTTTTTCTGCTCCTTCTGATAATTTCTTAGATAAAGGTAGTACACCAATTTTAACTGGTGCCAATGCTGGATGAAAATGAAGTACTGTACGAACGTCCCCTTCTCCTAAATCTTCTTCATCATATGCTGCACAAAGGAACGCCAGTGTAACTCTATCTGCACCAAGTGAAGGTTCAATTACATAAGGAACATATTTTACTTTCTTCTCATCATCAAAATAGCCCATATCTTCTTTTGATACGGTTTGATGCTGTGTTAAATCATAGTCAGTTCTATCAGCAATACCCCATAGCTCGCCCCATCCAAAAGGGAATAAGAACTCAATATCAGTAGTTGCTTTACTATAGAAAGATAACTCCGCTGCGTCATGATCTCTAACTCTCATTTCATCATCTTTTATGCCAAGTGTAGTTAACCAGTCAATACAGAACTTCTTCCAATAAGCAAACCATTCCAGGTCTGTATCAGGTTCACAGAAGAATTCTAATTCCATCTGTTCAAATTCTCTAGTTCTAAAAGTAAAGTTACCAGGAGTGATTTCGTTACGGAAGGATTTACCTATTTGTCCGATACCAAAAGGTATTTTCTTTCTGGAAGTTCTTTGTACATTTTTAAAGTTAACAAAAATACCCTGTGCTGTTTCAGGTCTTAAATAAACTACATTTTTAGCATCTTCTGTTACACCCTGAAATGTTTTAAACATAAGATTGAATTGACGGATATCAGTAAAATTATGTTTGCCACATGTAGGACAGTTTATACTATGTTCATCAATATATTTGCTCATATCCTCATTAGACCAAGCGTCTACAGAAGTTTCAAATTGGATACTATGTTCATGGGCATAATCCTCAATTAATTTATCTGCTCTAAATCTCTCATGGCATTCCCTGCAATCCATTAAAGGATCTGAAAAACCACCAAGATGACCAGAAGCCACCCATGTCTGAGGATTCATAAGAATAGCACAATCCACACCAACATTATACGGATTTTGCTGGATGAATTTAGACCACCAAGCTTTTTTCACATTATTTTTTAATTCAACACCTAAATTTCCGTAGTCCCAAGTATTCGCAAGACCTCCGTAAATTTCAGACCCTGGATATACAAATCCTCTTGCTTTTGCCAGGGCAACAATTTTTTCCATTGTCTTTTCCATATTAACACCTATTGCCTGATACATCTATCATGATGTATCGCTGCCACTAAATTGGGTTGAAAGTATATGTGGCATTCCTTTCTCTATTTCTTTTCTTTCAACCATCCAGTATAATGCCTGTTGCGGATTGTACTTAAATCCGTTTATTGCTTTCATTTTGTTTATGTTTAAATCTTTACGATTAAAACGACAGGAATTTTTTAAGGTTTATATATAATTACAGATTCTTTCTCACCACTTGCTTGAAATCTGGATTTACTTACTAACTCACCATTGGTAAAATATTTTATTTTCCCATCCACCACTAACTCGGTATTATCGTTAAGAATAATAACCTTATACTTGTTATTTTTTAAAGCCGCCTCAGGTGCAACAAAAGCTCCATTTGAAGCGTTAACAAATACTTCTGGCATATTATCTGCACTTTTTGCTGCTTCGGCTGTAGTAAATATTACGTTTTTTTCATTAAAGGTATTATAATCCTCTATTTTTGTATAATTAAGAAGTAATGCAGCATTGCCACTTTCTACTTTTAACTTGTTAAGAGTTATGGCAGGATCTGTAGTATTGGTCCCATTATACTCATTAATCTTATCTGTAATAAATGTTTTTAATTCTTCACTGCTATAATAATCTTTATCGAATGTCTCTACTGTTGCGGCTTGAATCGTACCATCGTTTTTAAAAAGGATTGTATTAGTTTTCACCTCATCGACATTAATCGCTTTTTCTGTACTACATCCGAAAAGTAAAACTACCATTAAACTTAGTATTGATACTAGTATAGATTTTTTCATAATTATACCCATGCATAATACAGTAGTCTGTATTACTGCCACAAATAAATATGAGTAAAAGAATCAGCTCGTGGCACCTTTCTTAATCTTAATTTTCTTCCACTCTCTTTCCTAATGCCAATGTAAATTCAGATTACAATAATTGAAATAAAACAAATCATCTTATTTATCTTCTTTATCCATCAATAATCAGTTTTTTACCATTGTAACCTTAAACTGGATTTATTTCAACTTAAAAATCATCAAAACAATTTTTCCAACAAATCCAAGGATTTCATCCTTTTTTCAAAGTAAATATTAGCATAATCCCCAATGCAGGTTTTTAACTCATCCATAACTTCATTTGTCACCTTGAAAGTATATAGTTTTTCCAAAGGAGAAGTTATTATGTATTGCATGGCATACAAGGTTGATTCGGATACGCGAACCGATTTACTCATATTTCTATTACAATTACTACAAACAGCTCCACCATTTTCAATATGAAAGAAATAAAGTTCTTCAGATTTATTACATTTCACACAGCTAAATACTTGGGGAACAAGTCCACTAATTAAAAGCATTCTCAGTTCAAAAATATGCCTTACCAGTCTATTCTTGATGTTTGGTTGCATTAAAGCCCGAAATGACTGATATAACAACTTTAATGTATTACTACCATCCTCATTCTCATGTGTCAGATAGTCTGATAACTCACAAAAATAAAATCCGTAATAAGCACCTTCTAAATCCTTTCGCAATTCCTCAAAGTAATTTTTGATATCCACTGCCATAACATTATAGGAATTACGTCCTTCATATAAAGTGAACTCTCCAAAAGCAAACGGTTGACTGCATGCTAAAAAGGCACTCCCTGGTTTCCTAGCGCCTTTAGCAAATGCAGTGATTTTACCTTTCTCTTTCGTAAGAATAGTTAATCGTTTATCATAATCACCAATTGGTATGGCCGATAATACCATCCCCAGAACTTGCGTTGTTATCACTTAAGTAATCACCTTCTTTACTTTCCCTTGATAGCATTTGCGAAAAATCCTCCACTGTACAAGCAATGTAACTTAAGTAATCATATATGTTTCCACTCTTAGCAAATTTCTCCCATGAATCATTATTTTTCATTCCTATTCTCCCTTCTGTGCATTGACACGTCAAATGGGATGTTACCCCATGATAAATTAATGTTAGCATGTTATGTTTTTACATAAATAGCATTCCCAACATAGGAATTATTTAAACTGCTAAGTATATCCATAATGAATCATGCAAAGAGAATTCCTGAAAGACATTCACTTACTCATACTTAATTTCAATGTGATAGTAAGGATTTGTAAAAGTAAACAAATTTAATTATCAACTTTATTATAACCATAATTCTTTATTAAAAAGTCACTGTCACGCCAGTCCTTTTTTACTTTTACCCAAAGCTTCAAATTCACTCGCATATCTAATAAATTCTGTATTTCTGTTCTAGCATACATACCTATTTTTTTAAGTTTTTCACCATTTTTGCCAATAATAATTCCTTTGTGACTGTCTCTTTCACATACAATGGTTGCATCAATATCCACAAGATCTGTACCTGGTCTTTCCTTCATTCTATCAATTACCACTGCGATACCATGAGGA
>DALYNO010000132.1:0-8975 GCA_031975295.1 Anaerocolumna sp.
AATTACTACTTGGTTTCTGTTTCTATCATTTGATACCTCTGCTACAAAAAAGTGGTTTATTGATTAAATTGCTTAAACGTTTTATCTCTTGTATAAATCATACAACATATTTTGTAATATAGCAATACATATTATCATTTTTTTCCATTTAATTTGATTCATAGTTTTTTTAAAGTAGGAATTGAAACCAAAAAACAAAGTATATTCATTATTTTATTGTAATTATTTCATATTAACTTTATTTGATGTAACGTTTTTTCTTTCTGTTTAAAACTAGCTGATGGAGGAAAAGCGGTAGCGCAATAACAATGAGGTTGTACTCAGATAGCAGAACTTTTTTAAGATTAACAGATTATAAGCGAAACGGATTGCACTTTTCTAACATGCTTTTGGTATATTACAAGGTGAAGTAAAGGTAAGTTCTTTACTCCACCTTAAGAATTCTACTTTTACAAGAGCTTATGGCATACCAATTACAACTTGAGCAAATATCTTGCATAATTGATTCTGTAATACTGGAATTAATTTTTCTTACTAAGTCCTGATAAATATAACTTTTTTCTTCCAGTCCGAAATATTCTATAACCTTTTTATCAATGGTTTTTACTTTTTCATTATCCTTACACTGATCCGAATGCAGCATGTTAGGACATTTTTCACATAGATCATCTGTTGAAAAAACAATTTCAACAACTGTACTTTTTTCAGTTCTTAATTGATTTGTTATATATGTCATATTTAAAACAAACTCTTCACTATATCCTTTACCACTGAAGCTTTGGGTACATAATAGATGATGGGGCCGTAGTTTCATGATAATATTATCCTTTCCACTTAACAAATAATAGTTGATTATACCTTCTTCAAAATATAGTCAACAAATCCTTGTCGTATTTTTTCACCTGCAAATATTCTTTCCAGTACTCTATTCTCTTTGTATAATATTTCCATGTCATCAAAATATGTATCAGCTTCCTTTTCTTCATAGTATGAATGTATTACCGGCAAGCCATCATCCATTTGTTCATATTGATTTTCACCGTAAGCCAGACCTGTACCACAACGAAAATCTGCTGTAGTAAGGAAGTTAACAAAAAGTAAACCATTTGGCTTTAATACTCGTTTCATTTCATGGATAGATTTTATAACATCAATCTTTGTCATATGAAATACAGAATTATAAGAATAGACAAAACTAATGGAACCGTTCTCAAACTTTAAACTTCTCATATCTCCTTGCTCAATGTTTAACTGCTGCCCTTTTCTTATAGCAAATTGATTGGCTTCTTCAATTTGAATCCTACTAAATTCTATACCATAAGTTTTGTATCCATAATCTGAAAACAAACTTAAAGGTGGACAATCTCCACCAGCACCACAATCTAATACTGTTTTGTCCATATTTGTGTCATTACAATACATTATGAATCTGTATAAAGGTATTTGCTTAAAGATTTCCTTCATTTTTTTCTCCCTGGGTTCATACTACCTGGCAAATGCTAAACAGGATGGTTTTATGATTTAACATTTGCCCTTAGTCTTCATACTTGCATATATACACTCACATATGCCTTCGTTCCTTTATAAGAAAGCTCTTCCTCACATGATTTTTATCAGTGTCCTAATTCAGATCATAGCAAAAAACTCTTTGTACCCTTCCTTCTCCATATCTTCTTCTGGTATGAATTTCAAGGATGCACTGTTAATGCAATACCTTAAGCCACCAAGATGAGCCGGACCATCCTCAAATACATGCCCCAGATGAGAATCTCCAATTTTACTCCTTACTTCCATGCGTTTCATCCCATGGCTATGGTCAGTTACTGCAACAACAGAATTCATGTCAATGGGCTTAGCAAAGCTTGGCCACCCACAGCCTGATTCAAATTTTTCACTGGATACAAATAGGGGTTCTCCAGTAGTAACATCTACATATATTCCTTTTCTGAATTCATTAAAATATTCATTTTGAAAAGGTCTCTCCGTAGCATTCTTCTGTGTTACTTCATACTGAATTTTTGTTAGGGTTCTTTCTAATTCTTCATTTGTTTTTTTCACATACTCCTTTTGACTCATAATGACACCCTTTACGTATCACAACTACTTGCCTATGTGATACCGCCACAAATAATTTGTTGATAGAATCTGTTAATGGCATTCCTTTCTTCTTTATTTTCTTCTGCTATCTCTTTTCTTCTGCTTTTTTCTTCTGCCTTTATTTTCTTCTGCCTTCTTTTTTCTGCCTTCTTTTTTCTTCTGCCTTCTTTTTTCTGCCTTCTTTTTTCTTCTGCCTTTTCCTTTTTTACAAAATCAATCCTCTACTATAATCGCCCTTCCAAAAAACGCAGGCAAATGAAAATTAGGCTTATCACTTATAATTGGTGCATAACTAGCATAATGCTCTAATTCCTTGCTCTCACATATCTTATAGAAATTACAGGTAAAATAATCTCCAGCTTTTAAGGGTTCTATGTGAAAGATATTGCAAATCATCTCCATAGGAATCTTTAATAACACTGACCAAGAATCCCCTTTCCGAAAGGCTTCACAGCTGGCTCTGTCAGGTAGTGATTCAAAAACACTCTTTCTCTCATGGACACTTCCTATATGATTAAGCATTGCACCATTAGCATTCATTTCAAAATTCATATAAAAAGGAATCGTATTCTCAGGTGTAAAATTTAAAAAAGCTTCCAGTGCGCTGTCACGGTAAACTGGATCACCTTCCTTTGTATAAGTGGTAAGAGGATTACTTTCCATGGCAGTCATGGAAATGACCAATCCAAAATCCTGAAGTAAACCCATTCGCCCAAAAGCTTTGGGTTGATATCCTTCCACCCACTTATAATGATCTATATGAAAAAGCTCACATTGTTCTAGTTCCTCTATATTTTTAATTATGTGCACATGATATGCCATAATAATTCCTCCTAACATTCCAGCTTATTCTTTATCACTTACAGCTTTATCAATTATAACTTTATGAATCATTCCTTTAAAACTGTATTTATTGATTTATATCCTCTGCATTACCTCTCATGATACGTCTAACTTCTGCCTCATTTCCAACTATAAGTTAATATAAAGGGATACGATAAACAGACACCGGTATCATTTGCATACAGAACCCTTTTCATAGGTTTGCTCTCTGTACACAAATTATACCGATGTCTGTCAAATAATGCAAGATGGTAAGCCATGATTTGCACAAGTTACAATTTGTTTGTTTATATCTTTTTCAACAGTTCCTCTTTATTTAATATATTCTATATCTTCCCCCTAACATCAGCAAAGAAAAGAAATACAAGCAATTATCATAATATCTTCTGTCACCTGTTCGAAGTGGCAGGTTCCAGAAATCTTTTACCCAATCCAGCCGGTATTTGCCTTTGGCTGCTAATGAACCAGCAGCATTGGTGGCAACTATTGCCACTGGATGCAAGGCTTTCTGGTTAAGAGCCGTCCCATCTAAGAGGTAATTATGATATACTAATAATTTAGTATTTTCACGAAAGAAGGCCTGTAATCTGTCAATACATTCCCCCAATCCTTCTTCATCCTCAAACCATGCTGCATGCAGCCCAATATTCATAGCCACCCGGTAAGCATCCGAGTAAAATTCTCCATCATGAAACAACCGCTTCGGTGTACCATCATACTCTGCATACTCAGGCGCCATGCCAGTCACTGGATGACAAGATAACTTTATGTATTGGCGGCTAGCTCTGGCAGCCTTTTTCCAAAATTCTTTGTCTTCATCATCTGCTCTTAAGGCAAAAAGTTCATAGAAATGAGGAAGGTGATAGGATGGGTCAGAAAAGTTGGCTTCAGGAACAAATTTAATGTAATTATTATGAAGATTCCACATGGAATCTCCTTCTCTCGTAAAATCTTTCTGATGTAACCCATGCCTTAATATATCTCTGGCTTGATTACTATAATCAAAAGGTGCCTCATATTCTCCCCATCGATTACCTGCAAAGAATAAGGCCAATGCAAAATATTCTTCACCGTCTGGTGCTGGTCCGTCAGAATTTTTTGTCCCCTCTATCGTAACTGACCAGGCAAAATACCCCTCAAATCTACCGGCCTTTTGATACATATATGTCTTGGAAAACAGCCAAAGCCGATCAAAAATATCTTTTCTATCCATCTGAACAGCCATCATCATACCATAACTCATTCCCTCTGTTCTGGCATCATGATTACCTGTATCCAGCATATACCCCATGTTGTCACCCATCTCAAAGTAAATTCTTTCTGCAGGGTCAAAAAATAATGTATGAAATGTGTCTTCAATCTTCTTATCTATATCTGCTTGTGTTATGCCAATTTCTTCAAATAGGTTCGGATACTTTCCGGTATAAAAAGCCCCTTTGTACATTCTTCTCCTCCTTCTTTATCAAATCTATTCTTTTACCCCGCCAATGGTCAGTCCTGTTATAAAATACCTTTGAAGAAAAGGATATAAGGCCACAATGGGCACACAGGTTAATATGGTTGCTGCCGCTCTTACAGAAGTAGTGGTTACCTGAGCAGTTTGGTACTGTGCAGTTTGTGCATTACCGCTTTGTTGGCTAACAGAAGATAAAAGTTTCATTAATTCATATTGTAATGTTGTTAAGTTGTCTGACATTCTATTATAAAGCATAGTATCAAACCAGGAATTCCACTGACCAACGGCTATGAATAATGCAATCGTTGCAAATACCGGCTTACAAAGAGGTACTATGACTCTTAAAAATACTGTCAAATACCCTGCGCCATCTATCATGGCTGATTCTTCCAAACTATCCGGCAGACCATTCATATATGTTCTGA
This sequence comes from Anaerocolumna sp., assembly GCA_031975295.1. Lineage (GTDB taxonomy): Bacteria > Bacillota > Clostridia > Lachnospirales > Lachnospiraceae > Anaerocolumna. Next base: position 4,822 of record DALYNO010000132.1, read on the forward strand.
TTACTAACATATTAAATGCACTTACCATACCAGGCAAGATATACACCCAGAAATTATTAGTTAGTCCAAGTCCTTTGAATAATAAAAAGGTAGGAATTAATCCACCATTAATATACATTGTCAGTACATAAAAAAGGGAGATGGGTTTGGCAAAGATAAAATTTTTTCTGCTTAATACAAAAGACAATAATGCTGTTACCGACAACTGTAATACAACAGCCACACCAGTTCTTAACACCGAGACCCATAACCCAGTCATAATATTTTTCTTTTGAAGTACTGTTGCATAGTTATCCAAGGTCCACTTTCTGGGCCATAAGTAAATTCCTCCTCTTAAAGCATCTATGGCATTATTAAATGAAATTGCCAGGGTATTCCAAATTGGATACAAGGTTACAATCACAAATACTGTAAGAAGGAATCCTATTATTAGAGAAAAAACAAAATTTTTACCATTGATTTTTCTGTGTATTGCTTTCATTTTTAACATTGCTTGCCTCCTCTCTAAAATAATCTTTCTTCGCCAGCTGCTTTTGCAGCTTTATTTGCCATAAAGATTATAATAATACTGACTACACTTTTAAAGATACCAGCAGCTGTACCTAGAGAGTAATCCCCCTGACTGATGCCATATTTTAAAACATATATATCAATGGTCTGGGATACTTTTTGAACCAAACCGTTTGTTAACAGATACTGTATTTCAAAACCAGCATTTAGTACATTGCCCACATTAATTAATAGTAGAATGAAAATAGTGGGTTTGATAGCCGGTAAAGTTATATTCCACATTTTACGAAGCCTGCCTGCGCCGTCAATGGAGGCAGCTTCATATAAGTCAGGGTTAATGGCAGTTATGGCAGCCAGATAAATAATACTGTTCCATCCTGTTTCTTTCCATACATTGGCAAATCCAACAATCCACCAAAAAAATTTAGGATGAGCAAACCAATTGATTGGTTCCTTTAAAATGTGCAGATTTACTAGAACTTCATTAATAATTCCATTTTCAACAGATAAAACATCTTGTACAATACCACAGACAATAATCCATGATAAAAAGTGCGGTAAATAGGATATGGTCTGGACAAATTTCTTAGGTGTCTTATGTATTACTTCATTTAAGATAAGGGCAAAACCGATTGCAAATAGAAAGCTAAGTACAAGGTTAATAACTCCCATGGCAAGGGTATTTCGTATGACTCTTATAAAATCATCGTTATCCAAGAAAAGGAATTTGAATTTATCCAATCCAACAAATTTAGATCCTAGCATCCCGTCCTTGGGTTTATAATTCTGAAATGCCATCACCCAACCAATTAAAGGTGCATAGCAAAAAAGAGCTGCATATATGACAAAGGGAAGAGATAGTAAAATTAGTTCCTTTTGTTTTATTATATCCTTTAATGTAATTTTTCGACCTACATCCTTTACCCGTTCTGCTTTGATACGTTTCACTAAAGCCATTTATTTTACCATTCTTTCTTTTTATGATAGAGCAGATGTTTTGTTTCTCCATCTGCTCTTTTAATATCTGTGTTATATATCACCATTCTCCTATCATTCCTGCATACCTTATTTCTTACATATATTTTCACCGTAAAAGCTAAACTGCAGGCAAAATATTTAAAAGGTAGGATACTTGTATTTAAGAATGAAATAGATTATGGCCTTACATTCTTTCCAGTTACATTTTCAATTCTCTTATATACTTCTTCCTGCATTTCGGCAAGGAAATTCTCTGGTTTACAATTTTTATAGTCTTTCATGTAATCTGCCCATGTAGCGTCAAAGTTCTCTGCAATTACTACCTTCGGCAGCCATTCATGTTTTGTCTCACCCATTTTGGTCCAGGCCATACCACCTTCTGTTCCTGTAGTTAAGGAATTGGAATAAGTCCACATAGGGAACCAAGGCGCATCTTCTGTACTGATTTCATTGTAATCAAGCATTTCTATATACGTTTTGGCACCATAAGCAGATAAACATTCCTGTACTTCCGCCGTCAAAGATTCAAAAAACTCAGATGGCTGTCTGTCAGGTGTGGCAGCATTTATCTCATCAAGATTCATCCCCTGATAATTAGGGAAATAAGAATAGGTACATAGATGTGATGCTTTATATTCTGAATTTACCGCATTTTCTCTCATTTCCTTGGTTCTATAGAATAAACCGCCTTCATCCACCAGATAATCCACACCCTCTACACCCCAACTGCGAAGAGTTGTTACTTCTTTAGATAACAAATCATTGACAAATTGAAGGGCACCCTCTACATCTTTGCAGCTTGTTGTAATAGCAAGGCCTGAAGATACGTTAACTGTAGTAGTTGTGGTATAATACTTTTCTCCCATACCTGGATCAATAGTAATGCCAAGGGGTACATAGGTACAGTCCTTTAATCCCAATGATTTAACTGAATCTTCTGCAGTCTGAAAATTCCAGTGCTGATCAACCATTGCAAGGACACGTCCGCTAAAATATTTAATAGCAGTCTCTGTTGTATTATAATCTATCACCTGAAATGTTTTTGGATCTACAATTACGGAACCATCATTGGGATATCCATCTAAAAACTGTGGTGGATTTTCAAGACAGAAATAGTACCAATCATCGGTTAGAATCTCATAGGGTATAACCGGTGTTCCATCCGCCATGGTGGGATTTGCAGCGTAGAAGTCACCAAGAAGCTTAAATAATTGATCAAGAGATTCAATTTTTGGATAACCTGCCCACTTTAATACTCTTGTCTGTATCCAGAAAGCCTCACCGTTTTGTTGGGTATCTGTTGCTTTTATGTAGTTATTCCCAAATTGAGGTATGAAGTATATATGACCATCTTCTTGTCTTAACTTATCCCATTCTTTTTCGGGCCAGAAATTCTTGATATTAGGATATTTATCCCAATATTCATCAATGGCAATCAACGCTCCTGCATCAATTAGCTGGGGAGTGCTGTTGCCACCTTCAATAAAGTCAGGATACTCTCCACTTGCAATGAGCATACCAATTGCTTCTTCCTGTGTCTGTCCGGTAAGCCAAGTTTCTTTCACTTTAGCCCCTGTTATTTCTGCAATTTTTTGTTGTATTTCATTATCGTTGTTAATTTCTGCACCTTCCACACTAAAAAATGCAGTAAACTCTTTGATTTCTTTTGCTTTGGGTGTGGCTGTGTTATCAGAATCATTTGCTGTAACATCCGCATTTGATGTTTGGGAATTGTTGGTTTTTTTACAACCAGTAAATAAAGCGGTAATCATCATGATTACCATGAGAACTGTTAATACCTTCTTCATATAAACCCTCCTGATTAAATTCTTTCACAATATTAAGTGATACTTAATTTTCTCATACTTTTATATATTTTTACTCATATAGACTATATAAATTATTACGGCAAAGTATATATGTACATAGAATTTTTATTTCAATAAATATTTTTATACACATTTAATAAGTTTTTACACTTTCACAACTTCGCTTGCGAAATCTGGAGGGTGTAATTCCATATATACTCTCAAATTTATTAATAAAATATTCCATGTTTTTATAGCCGACCTTCTCAGCAATCATATAAACTTTTTCTTCTGTTCGCAATAGCATTTCTGCTGCCTTACGAATACGTACCCCATTTACGTATTCTTTAAAACAACAGCCATAATTCTTTTTAAATAATTGCCCCAGATAAGCACTATTGAGATAATATTTTTCACCCAGGGATTTTAGGCTTAAGCATTCCGCATAATTCGCTTCTATCTCTGCTTCAATCTGATGGATGGTGCCTTTTGCAGATTCCTGTCTTAGTTGTACCAAATAATCAGCATAATCCTGAGAAAATTTAAGAAATTTTAACTCGTTATTCCAGGGTATTCCGGCTGAAAATGCAGTTTCTTGAATACACCTCATGATTTCTTCCTGATTAATCCCTGTTTCAATGTCATATGCAAGTCCCAACAATCTATATAAAAAATATTGTATATTCAGCGTTATCAATTCCCAATCCGAGCTGCTGCTCATCATTTTCAGGTATAAATCACTGGCATGTTCTTTGATAAATACCTTATTTCCAGTCTCTATACCATGTATCAGTGCATCTAACTCTTTTCTGTAATAATCGTCTTTTATATTTTTAGGGTTACCACATTTATTCGAAA
>DALYNO010000133.1:0-8928 GCA_031975295.1 Anaerocolumna sp.
AAATCACTTAGGGTTTCTTTTCTTTCTTCTAAAAGCTTACTAATTTCATTTGCCATTTTCTCAAACTGATCTGCCAACTGTGAAAATTCATCATTGGAATTAACCAAAACAGAAAGATTAAAATCTCCCTCCCCAATTTGCTTCACTCCTTTTGTGATCGCTTCAATGGGTCTTGTTATACTTTTAGCTCTGTGAAACCCTAAGGTACCAGCAATAATTGAACCAAAAGCCACCAACAGAATAATCATAAGTACACTATTTTTCAGAAGTTTATTCATATCTATATCTGTATAAACAACTTCAATCACATTTCTTTCATTAGCCCCTTTCGCACCAATAACTTCATATGGAATATAGTAATAATAAAGTGTTTCATTTGAAAGTTCTCTTTTTACTTCAATTGTCTCTAAGGTGGAAATGGCTTTGTTAAAATATGCTTTCTGACTAGCATCAAGGGAATAGTTATTCCCTTCCTTATTCTTTTGATAGGATACTCCTGTATAATCATATAGAACTGCACTTACTATAATTGAATCATCATCTACAATTTTTTGTTCAAAATTATCTAATCCTATAGAATTAGCAAATGTCTCATCCCTAATTATAGTGGCTCCTGTTTCAAATATATATTTACCATCTTTCGATGGTAAATAACAAAATTTTTTCATCTCTCCATCCTGAATAGAAAGACTAACTCTGCTAGAGCTAAATTCACCTGCGGCTCTTATTTGATCTAAAAAACTCATAAAATTGGGGAAATCATTAAAGTTTAATCCCAAATCCTTACTGTCCGTTGTAGCGATAACTGTATGATCTTCACCAATAATATAGATTTGTGTATCGCTGTTTTCTTCAAGAAAGGAGTTAAGAGAGAAATTAATATTGCCTTGCTCTTCATACTGATTTTTAATCTTATTTAGTATTTCCATTCCTTTGGTTTCTAAAGGTTTTTCATGAAGGTAGGTAATATAATCCGCATTACTTACAGTGCTTAAAAGCCTATTATTTATCATTTTCATATTTTGTTTAAAATTATCATTTAATCCGTCTCTCATAATAAAAAACATCAATATTCCAACAATACTTGATGCTAATACTACCGCCGAAAATAGTAATGAACCTAGCTTATATTTAAATTTAACTATTCTATTTGAATTTAGCAAAATTTTAACCCAACCTTATCTTTCGTTTTCATTTGTATTTATAATTTATCCATATCTAATTATGTCGAATTTTAATGAAAAAACACCCTAATTAAATATTACACATAAGTTTCATAATTTCAAGTATAAATACGGAAATTATACCAAATTATAGAAATTAATAAGATAAAAGTTAAATATCCCTAATTCTTAAATATTACTTTTACTAAATAGATACCTCTTGGCAGATCTTTACCATGGTTCATGGCTTGATGTGCTTTATCCACCAAATTCTTTTTTATATCTTCAGGAAATGGCTCATCAAATTCATATATATATTCTTTCATTATGTCGTTTAAAGCTATATTTAAAAGAGAGCCACCTGTTTTGCAATAGTCATTTAGCGCTTCTGTTATTACTTTTTTATATTCAAAATATGTCATAAAATCACCTTACTCCATTCTATTAACCTATACCCATTTGGTTTGGGTATTTCCTTATTGTCTAAAATTATTATTATATAAATATATGCAGCAGTACAAAAAATTTTAACCTAAGATTGATTTTTATGATTAATGTACATTTTTTAAATCCCGGCATATTCTATCTTAGGAGATTATGGGGGACTTTACTCATGAATCAAGATAGCACCAATCACTTTTATTCGGAAGATGACTTAAGAAATGTTTTACGGCAAATAGGAAGCCAATATACCATGTGGACAAGATTTCTACTTGTAAGTACAGCATCTGATATAGGCGACCAAGAGGTATTAGAAAACCGTTTGTACGAAGTTGTCAGAGACTTTACGAATGTACTTTTAGTGTATTATGATAAAACTTCTGTGGAGAAAATAGACACCATTGCCAGATCCCACATCAAATTAATAATTTCACTCATTGATACTTTACTGTTTCAGAGCGAAGAAAAAGGCAATGAGGCTATAGCCGCCGTACAAAACAGCAGTAAAGAAATGGCTGCTGCATTACATGAGCTAAATCCTTACTTAGATGAAAGTACCTTGACAAATTCCTTTATTGGGCTTGTTTCATTCACTGTAGATCAAATTATGAAAAGAAAGTCAAAGCAATATGCCTTGGATGTTTATCAATACAACTTTATTGAATATCAAATTCTTATGATAGCAGATTATATATGGGAAGGGTTCTTACATGCCTTCTACTCATAATGTATTATCAGATTAAGATACAGATTCCCATGTGTCATACTAAATCATCACTTTTTTTTCTAATACGCCATCACATAAGCCTAATTTCCGACATATTATAAAATGAAATAGTTTTTTACTTTATTACCAACAATCTTTTCGTGTAATTATACAAGGAGGAAATTATGAATGGAGTAAAAGAATTTGTAAATAATACCTGTACTGAGATAAATGTAACTATAAAAGTACGTGCCGGGAACAATCCAGGCTGTACCTACAGAATAGAAGAATTTTGTCTTAAAGTATTTGAATGCAAGAAAATTTGTTATGGCAATGAAATCAATCCTTTTTTAGATGGAATATGTGTCTGCTACTGCACGTTTGGTCAATGTGCAAGTTCTGAATTATCTGTTATAAAATGCGGCAGTGAAGTAGACTGTTTAATCAATCATAATTATCGTATTTTATTTTTAAATGCTGGTCCTTCAGTCGTTATATCCGCCACCAAATTTTAACTTATTCTAAAACAATGAAGGGCTGGCTACATTTTGCAGCCATGCCCTTCCTTGTTTTACTACTTGATTACTATAAATTTTTAACTTTAAAGTCCTTCTCAGCTTCTCTTCTTTGGTCTTTCTTGGCTAAATCCTCTCGTTTATCGTAAAGTTTTTTACCTCTGGCTAGACCAATTTCCATTTTAACCAGACTTCCTTTGATATACACAGTCAGCGGAACTACGGTAAAGCCTTTTTGCGCTATTTTTCCCATAATTTTATTGATTTCATAATTATGCAAAAGCAGCTTTCGTACACGTAGAGGATCTTTATTAAATATATTACCTTTTTCATAAGGGCTAATATGCATTCCATATACATATACTTCCCCTCTTTCAATACGTATAAATGATTCCTTAACACTACATTTACCCATACGTAGTGATTTAACTTCCGTACCATGAAGAACTATTCCCGCCTCATAAGTTTCTTCAATAAAGTAATCAAAACGGGCCTTTTTGTTGTTTGCAATCATTTTAATACTTTCTTTTGCCATTTTTGTTTCCTACCTTCTTAACTTATCCTCTTATTCTACTACCAAAGCTCGCCAAAAGGCGACAAGTGAATTATAGCTTTGTTAATTCACATTATTCCTCTTCTTCTCTTAAGGCAAAAGCAAAATCAATAGTCTTTTGCAATTTATCAGTACCTATCACACGGATTGTTACTTTCTCACCAAGTTTGTAACATCTTCTGGTGTGTTCTCCAATCATAGTATAATGTTCTTCATCATAGATATAGTAATCATCATGCATATCGGCTACTCTAACAAGTCCTTCTACTGTATTAGGCAGTTCCACAAATATTCCCCAATTCGTAATACCTGAGATGACTCCATCAAATACTTCACCGATATGCTTACTCATATACTCGACTTTCTTAAGTTTCTCTACATCTCTTTCCGCATCATCGGCTCTTCGTTCAGTTATGCTGGATTGCCTTGCAACATCATCAACTATTTTATCATAATGGCTTCGTTTTTTTTCATTTAATCCACCGCGCAGACTTTCTTTTATGATTCGATGAATTTGTAAATCTGGATATCTTCGAATGGGAGAAGTAAAATGACAATAATATTTGGTTGCAAGACCAAAATGCCCATCACTGGAAGCTGTATATTTAGCTCGTTTCATGGATCGAAGGGTTAATCTGCTTATAATATCTTCTTCCGGTGTATTATCAATTTTAAGAAGTAATTTCTGTAGTTCTTTTGGATGAATTTCCTCCTGACCAATTCTAATACTATAGCCAAAATTATTTATAAAAATACCCAACTGTTTGATTTTTTCTCCATCAGGATTCTCATGACTTCTATAAACAAATGGAGCTTCTTGCCAAAAGAAATCTTCTGCAACTGTTTCATTGGCAATTAACATAAAATCTTCAATGATTTTAGTAGCTTTATTTCTTTCATAAGGTTTTATTTCAATTGGACGACCTTCTTTATCAAGCTTAATTTTACTTTCAGGAAAATCAAAGTCAATGGAACCTCTTTTTCTTCTCTTTTCCCTTAAAATATCTGCCAGCTCCTCCATTAGCTCAAACATAGGCACAAAATCTTCATAGGCTTTGCGTTCCTCTTCGTCCTTGTCTTCAACAATCTTTTTCACGCTGGTGTAAGTCATTCTCTTATCTACACAAATAACGGTTTCTGCGATTTCATGTCCTATTACATTACCTTTATCATCAATATCCATAAAACAACTAAGGGAAAGTCTGTCGGTTCCTGCATTTAAAGAGCATATACCGTTAGACAGTTTATGAGGAAGCATTGGTATCACTCGATCTACCAGATAAACGCTGGTACCTCTAGTAAGAGCCTCTTTATCAAGAGGAGAATTCTCTGTAACATAATTGGTTACATCTGCTATGTGTACCCCAAGGTGATAAATGCCATCTTTCTTAGAAATTGTTATTGCATCATCTAAATCTTTAGCATCTTCACCATCAATTGTTACAGTAGGAAGTTTCCTTATATCTTTTCTTCCTGATAAATCTCTATCTGTAATTTCTTCTGGTACTTTTTCCACTTGAGCCATTACTTCTGCCGGGAATTCAACTGGCAGATTATAAGCTAGAATTACGGAACGGATATCTACGCCAGGATCATTTTGATGTCCTAGTATTTCAATTACTTTGCCTTCTGGCTTCTTATCCTTATCACCAAAATGAGTAAGTTTAACTACAACTTTATGGCCGTTTACTGCCCCTTTGGTATGTTCTTTGGGAATAAAGATATCTTTACCAAACTTTAAATTATCCGCAATTACAAAGCCAAAGTTCTTACTTTTCTCAAAAGTCCCTACAATAATACTGTTATTTCTCTCAAGGATTTGTACAACCTCACCCTCTAACCTTTTACCGGTTCTATCTTGTTTCACTGATACCATAACAGTATCTCCGTGAAGAGCGCCATTGGTTGCATTTTCAGGTATGAAAATATCTTCATTTTCGCCTTCTATGATTACAAAGCCAAAGCCACGTTGGGTTCCTGAGAAAGTTCCTGTCTTGGTGGAGCCATCAGAAACTTTATATTTCCCCCCATTATCTATTGTTATTTTACCTTCTGTCAGTAATGATTCAAGTACCTCTCGTAAATCCTGTTTTTCATTTCTTGGTACCTGTAAAATACTTACCATTTCTTTAAACTTCATAGGTTGATATTCTTTACTGCTTATAAATTCAAAAAGAATCTTCTTTTTTTCCTGCAAAATGATTTTGTCCATATTACCTCCAAGGATGGGATCAAATATGCATCTATTCGGGATGGTTATAAAATCCTGACTTAAATAAATACACTTATTCTAGTATACCATAATTCTCCTATAATTAATACACAATTTGCTGGTTTCTATAGGATTAATCTTCAAATTGACTTTCATGTTTTACAAAAAAGTCTTCTCTTGCTTCCAAAGTTTTAATTCTGTGATGCTTTCTGTCTGGAATGAGTTGATAGATAACCGAGAAAGCATAATTCCAATCCCATAATCTTTCATCTATATTTAGGTACTCCCTTATCTTTTCACAACCAATGGGTGCTATAGGATGAAACATAAGTGCTGCAGTCTTTATAGCATGGAAGGAATCTATTAATACTTGTTTTCTTAATTGGTTATCCTCTCTACTATCAGCCTGCCTCATTTGATTCACCCAATATTTATTACTGTTACGAACAAAGGTGTCCAATACATATGTTATGCTGTGGAATTCATGCTGGTACATATGATGCTCATAATCAAGTAAGGCCTCTTCTGATTCTTTTAACATGGCATCACTTACCTCTCCATAAGGAATTTTATGATCAAAAAATTTCATTGAAGTATATATAGCAGACCTAACCAATCTATTAAAAACATTCGTAAGCAGATTACCATCTTTTAATACAATATCCACACCTGCCTGTTCATCAGCGGGAAGATATACTTGTGGATTAAAGCTGACGCTTTTATTACTAAGCCCTAAACTCAAGAAATGTAGTCTTAACTGCTCAGGTGTATAATATGTCAGTAACTCCCTTGCCATTGGCGGTTTGATATTGCCACTGCTACTGGCTTTTTTGTCTAAAAATAAAACATGTCTGTTGGCTATAAGATGTGGAAGTACGTCCCTATCATTCTCTTCATCCCGAAAACCAAGTGCATGAAAAAGTGCCATTTCTGCAATACCGTAGAAATAAATATTATCCTCGCCAATAAACTGATATACCTTACTTTCTTTTGAATTCCACCATTCTTTCCATCCTTTTGTAGGATTAGAACAGGATTCTAAATATGCCTTTGTAAAGGATATTGGTGCCCATAAAGATTCTGGCCACACCCAGAAGGTTAAGTTCTTAAGACCGTCTTTTTCAGGTAATTTAACACCCCAATCTATATTACCTGATAAACGGAACGGAACTAAAGTTTTACCTGTCCTAATAAATATTCCTTCCTTTGAAAATACTTCCCTTGCCCTATCCCTATCCGCTAAATGATTAAATACAAAAGTATAGGAGGCTTTCTTTTCTTCATCTATTATTTTATGTTCGGGCAGTAAAGATTGAATGAATTCTTTCCCCTCTAACTGACTCTTTTTCACATAGATATAAGGTTCTTTTAAGAATTCTTCTATGGTGTTTAGAATATACTTCCTGGTATTACTATGTTCTCTCTCTGATTTTACATAGTCCTCCAAGAATTCCTTATATTCTTCTAATTTGAAATACCAGTTTTCCACTTCAATAATTTCAGGTATATTCCCTGATAAAGTACTTTTAGGTCCAATTAACTCAGCTGGCATATACTGATGTCCCAAAGAGCATTCGTCTGCATAGCCTTTATCAGAGGAGCAGCCTTCTATGGGACATCTTCCTATTACTTGCCTTCCATTCAACAAAACCTTATATTGAGTATCAAAAAATTGAGGTGTGGACCTTTTTTCTATACAGCCCTGTTCATATAGGGTATTAAATATTTCTTGTGAAAGTTCCTGATGTATTTCTCCAGCTCTAAAAAGTGCAGAAGCTCCATATAAATTCAGGCTAATCTGATATTGTTCCAAGGTTTCTTTTTGGTGTTCATGATTTTTACCAACATATTCTTCCAAGGACATAGTTAGATCTGGATTATCTTCCTTTTGTTTTCTATAACTCTCTAAGATAGGAGATCCATAACAATCTGTACCCGATACAAAGATTACATTATCACTACCTATTCTATCTCGTAAAAATCTTGCAAAGGTGTCTGCATGTATAAATACCCCACCAATGTGCCCAAAATGAAGTTCTTTATTCCCATAAGGCATTCCTGCTGTAATTACTGCTCTTGTTGGAAATACCGGTCTATTTTCTCTGCTATTTCTTTTCATAGTTATACCCACTAAATAATGCAGACTGCATTATTGCCACGTATTAGATAGAGTGAAAGCAACATTCTGTGGCAGCCTTTCTTTATACTTATTTTTTCACTCTAACACAATTCTATACCCCATCTGCCAGCAAACATATCCTACCTAAGATCAGGCAGTGATTTTGAAATTGACTAAAAATTTTTTCTACTTAAACGCAACATACATTTAACAATTCTCTGTGTTCAACTTCTGAAAAATGGGTAAAAAAAAGCACCTCCTACAATCATTTTGTAGGGGCGAAAATTCGCGGTACCACCCTATTTTATTAATATGTCACCATATTAATCTCACCGAGTACAATCATACTCTAGTTCTGTAACGTGAACTTACGTCATAGCATCACTGAAAATAACAGATCCGTATGCAGCTCCGAGCCTTGTTTCATCCAAACTTTCACCTCTCCTTCTCAACTACCGGAGTTCTCTGTAAATGTTAGTAAAGATTACTCTTCTCTTCATCGCCTTTATTGAGATTAGTATATGCATCCTATACCTATTTGTCAAGGAGATAAATTAAAATTCCAATGAACACATTGTTAGCCTAGCAACAACATAGAAAGATGAAATACTCATGTTTTATTACAATACATCGAGTAATATTTTTAATAACATGAAAAGAGGTGCCCAAAATGGACACCTCTTACATTTATTAGATTACATTAAGTACAATCGAAAGAATGATAAATCCAGCTGCAAGAAACTTTGTAGATTTCTCTAAAGCACCTTCCATAGATCTACCTTTATTCTTACCCCAGTAAGTATCAGCAACGCCACTGATTGAACCAGACAAACCAGCTGATTTACCTTCTTGTAATAATACAATTCCTGCTAATGTTAAACAAACTAGAACATAAATGACTGTTACAATTATTTTTACGATTTCCATCATTACACCTCCTAAAGCATTAGTATTATAATATCATACTATCTGTCAGATTTCAACTAATTTTTGTACAAGCTACACTGCCAGACATAAAAGAATACTGCAGCTAAATTATTGGAATTCATATCAATTATAATACGGTACCTTACATATTATTTTTTAATTAATAAGGATTTTCCTGTCATTTCAACCGGTTTTACAAGACCCATCATATCTATTAATGTAGGGGCTATATCTGCTAAACAGCCACCTTCTTTTAATGTATAATCTTTGTCATAATTAACCAAAACAAATG
>DALYNO010000134.1:0-8811 GCA_031975295.1 Anaerocolumna sp.
TGCTCGTATAAATGATAATACGAATCTTATAGATTTACAGGATGGTAATATAATTGAATTAGAACAAGCCAGCCAACAGTTCAAAAATTTAATGAGAGAAATAACCAAGCTTAAGATTAACTTATATGAGCAAGAACTTGAGAAGAAACGTATACAGATTAGCTTCCTGCAGCAGCAGATAAAGCCGCATTTCTATCTAAACTGCTTGACCACCATATACAGCATGGCACAGACTAAAAATTACCTAGAGATTGAGTCCATGGCTCTGTTTACCTCCAAATATTTACGTTATCTTTTTCAAAGCAACAAAGATTTTATTAAGCTTGCCTACGAATTAAATCATGTAAATGATTACTTTAATATACAGACCCTTCGATATGGAAGTGCCTTCTCTTATGAATGCATAGAGGAATCAGATGCTAATGAAGGTACCATTCCACCTCTCATTCTTATGACTTTTATTGAAAATATTATAAAGCATTGTGTATCCTTAACAGTAACATTAAGTATTACACTAACCACCAAAAAGACAAGAAAATGGGGTAAGGATTATCTCCATATCATATTAAGAGATTCTGGTCCTGGTTTTACAAATGATATTTTATATAATTTAAATAACAATCAATCCCTTGCCAGTGAAGACGGAACACGAATTGGCATCACCAATGCTTTTGAAAGACTTACTTTTCTCTATGGTGATGACTATGAATTAAAGTTTTCTAATAATGCTGATATGGGAGCATGTATAGAACTACTTGTACCATTTAACAAAGATGGCAAAAATGAAGAAGGGACTACCACTACTTAATGGCTTTTTGCCTAATTTTGCAGATGGTAGAATTGTATGGTGATTCCTATGAATATCTTACTTGTGGATGACGATAGATTTGTTTTAGGCGCTTTGAATCAGAACATAGATTGGAAAGCCTTAGGCCTTTTAGAAGTTTATAATGCATCGAATATTAGCCAGGCAAAAGAGGTAATTAAAGAAAAATCTATTCAGATTTTGATTACTGATATAGAAATGCCACAAGGAAGCGGCATTGACTTACTAACTTGGATAAGAGAAGAAAATTATGACATTCAGACAATTTTCTTAACGAATTATGCTGATTTTACCTTTGCTCAAAAAGCTGTTGAGTTACAGAGTTTAGAATATTATTTAAAACCTATTGAATTTAATAAATTAGAACAAATTGTTAAGAAAGCCATCAAAAAAGTTGAGGATACTAGCAAAGCGAAAAAAGCTGCCAATATTTCAACCATGTGGGAAGATATCAAAGCAGACATCTCCGAACATTTTTGGAGCGCCTTTTTAAAAAGAGAAGGTGCTTATACACCAGAGGAATTAAATTCTTATTTAATTAAGAATCATTTATCCTTACATGCCACCGATCGATTTAATATCCTTATATTTGACTTATATACAATAAATCTTTCAGATAGAAATGAAATTACGTATTGTTATCCAAGTCCCTCTAAAATTACTACCGGATTTACATCTGCTTTTCATGAAATCTTTCATGGTGTATTATCAGCTAATGATATATTATTAGAATATAATGCTACAGGTTATAGTTTTGTAGGAATTATTAATTTAAGAAATACAGACCCTATGGAGTTTACAAATAAACTTCATAGTCTATGTGAAAGACTCATTCAATTTATGAATAAAAAATACAATGCTTCTCTTAGCTGTTACGTAGGGCTTCCTGTATCTTTTCAGAACTTTCACGCTGGTTTAGGCCAGTTGCAGTCTATGAGCGAAAACATCATACATTGCAGAAACAAAGTATTTATGCTTAAGAATTATGTTCCTGTTAAGGCTGAATATTCCCTGCCAAATCTTAAACTCTTAGATGAATATATGCAATTAGAGAAACGTAACCTTTTTATCTCCTACTGTGAGGATTATTTAGAGGGCCTCTCTGCTACAGCCAGATTAAACTATACGATATTAGTTAGTTTTCAAATAGATATGATTCAGCTCATCTATTCATTTTTGAAGGAAAAAGGTATTTTGGCTCACAAACTAATCCAAGGTAATACCAATGATACACTATTAGAATTATCCCACAAATCCACGGAAAGCATGATTCTTTATATCTCTTATTTGGTAAATACAGCCCTGGATTATGTTGCCTTTTCTGCCTCAGAAAAATCGGTAGCTTCCATTATTTGTGAATATATCGATATGCACTTTACAGAAGACATCAATCGTAACAGCTTAGCAGAAATTGTTTATCTAGATACAGATTATACTGCCAAGTTATTTAAGAAAGAAACTGGAATTTCCTTAATGAATTATATCATTAGAAAAAGAATTGAAACAGCCAAGGACCTACTTATGAATACAGCCTTATCTGTAAATCAAATCTCTGATAAGGTAGGTTATGGTAATTATTCTTATTTCACCAAACTATTTAAAAAGGAAACAGGATATACTCCAATCGATTATCGTAAAATAAATCGTAGTTATTAAACTATTCTTATCGGCTGTAAGTTTACATTATGAGGAGAGTTACTATGAAAGATATGCCTTTTGCCAAAAGAATACAGCATTTTTGGCATTACTACCGGAATATAACCATTATAGTTGCAGTAATTATTCTATTGGCAATTTCGTTAATAAGGTCAATTAGTTTAAACAAGTCCAAATATGATGCTTATTGCTTGTTGCTAAATGACGTAAATAACAGTAATAGCACTATAAAAAGGGATTCAATATAGATATTCTACTATATTGAATCTCTCTCAATTTCTAAATAAAGTTTCATGAAGCTATTATTGACTATCTTTTTTAATCTCTTTTATTTATTGCCTTTTATTTTCATAGTAGTTTTATATTTTTTCCCTGCTTTATCATAGGTAATCCACTCCCCTACAGGCTCTCCCTCTTCGAAGTATCCCGAACGCTTCAAAGTACCATCCAAACGATACCATTCCCAGTATCCTTCAGCTTTTTCCTTAACAATCTTACCCTTTGACCACAATACATTACTATTAGTATGATACTTAATAGCATATCCATCTATAATCTCCATTTTCTTTTCTTTCACACCATTTGGATGAACTATGTCACATTTTTCATTGTACATTGCTTTACAACTCCTATCTTAACATATGCTTAAAGTCTATGATGAATTCACTTCTTCATTCAAATTGACTATAGAACCGTATATACCTATTCTTTATATGTTCCACCATGGTAACAGATGAATGTGGCACCTTTATAGCTTAATAACTTTTCTAGTGATTGTTTTGCTTCCATTAGATTCAGTGCATAGAGCGGATTTGCTACAACCAGCTGGCCTTCTTCTACTACAGCCCCATCTCCAGTTATTACGGTATTATGCTCAGGTAAATATAGAGATATATGGCCTGGTGTATGACCTGGTGTAGCAACTATTTTACATCCTCCACACCAATCGAAAAAATCTCCGTCCTTAACTTTTATATCAACAGCAGCAGGAATGACACCCTTTAATAATTCACAAAAAGCCAACCCAAAGGATTTCTGCTCTTCGGGTAGATTTACTTGCGCCGCTTCTGCCTGCACTAGTCTTAGAGATTTTTCTGTACCTGAAATATATGGTGCTTCTATATTACTGGAAACAATTTGTATAGAGGGATATTTTTCTTTCAATGCAGCTAAAGCACCCATATGGTCATGATCATGATGGGTGATTATTATCTTCGTCAGCTTAGATGCTGTTAACCCCTGCTCTTCTAGTGCCTCTTCTATCACCTGCATAAAACCATTGTAACCACAATCTACTAATATCATTTCCTTATGGTCAAGTAATACAACAGGATATAGAAACTCTATTTCTTCGCTAAATTGATAGGGAATCTTTAATGTAATGATTTGATTCATTATTCCTCCAGTTTTACTACAGCTATTCATTATACCTAATATTGCACTGAGCAGATTAAAAATGTAATCTATAATATAACTACATTATTTTGAGACATGTATTCTAACATCTCTTCTTCCCAAATAGATGCCTGCACTTCGCCTATATGAATCTTATCCATAAAATACATACAAATTCTGGATTGTCCTATTCCTCCACCAATTGTATACGGTAGCCTATCATTTAAAATATCTTGATGATAAGGTAATTCCCTTCTGTCATCTGCTGCTGCCTCTGTTAACTGTCTATCCATGGCTGCTGCATCTACTCTGATACCCATAGAGGATACTTCAAATGCTATATCTAAAATATTATGATACAATATTAAGTCACCATTTAGACTCCAATCATCATAATCAGGAGCACGACCATCATGTCTTTCTCCGTTTAATAATTTATCACCAATTTTCATAATAAAGATAGCACCTTTTTCTTTTACGTAAGCTTTCTCTCTATCTTTGGCTGAGTATTCCGGGTACATATCCATTAGCTCCTGGCTTGTTATAAACGTAAGTTCTTTCGGTAACTTAGCTTCAAATAGTGTAAACTTACTTCTAACATATTCTTCTGTTTCTATAAATACTTCATATATATTTTTCACAGTATTTTTTAAAGTTTCTAAATTTCTTTCTTCTCTACAAATAACCTTTTCCCAATCCCATTGATCTACATAAATAGAGTGAATGTTATCAAGTTCTTCATCACATCTTATGGCATTCATATCCGTATAAAGACCCTCTCCGGCTTGAAAACCATATCTTTTTAATGCCATTCGTTTCCACTTGGCTAGAGATTGTACTACTTCGCATTTTCTGTGCTGGGTACCGATTCCAGCGAAAGATACTGGTCTCTCAACACCATTTAAGTTATCGTTTAATCCTGTTTCGGGTAATACAAATAGTGGAGCTGAAACCCTGGTTAAATTAAGTTTTTTTGCCAGGCTGTTTTCAAAGAAATCCTTTATTAATTTTATAGCAATTTCTGTTTCTCTCAGTGTTGTTTTACTGGAATATCCTTCTGGTATATAATGCATGGTATAGCTAAGCCTCCTAAAGTTTTAATTAAATATGTATATATTAAAGTGATATCATATTTCTTCTACATCATATTTATTCTTCATCATTTTTCTTCGCATAATATTTCTTCTACATCATATTTATTCTTCATCATTTTTCTTCTGCATCATATTTCTTCTGTATAAATTTCTACTACATCATATTTCTTTTAAAAAGTACAATCGTAATAAGAATGATTAGGTATGTGATAAGGTTGGGAACATAAATTGTTTATCTGTTAGCCCCATGGTATCCTCTCCAAGAATAAATAAGGTGTCCTCCTCATCTGTAGAACGAATTACATAGGAATCCACTTCCTTTGGAGTGAAATGAAGCTTTACACTTTTGGTATCTTTTGTTGCCATGTAGTCAATTACCCAATCAAGTGATACTTCCCTTTCACAAAAAATGCCCAATATTTCTAAGCAATCCTGTTCATAATTCGCCACTACTACAATATCCTGGTCAGGTAAATAATATACATTCTCCTTCATAAAGGATGAACAATAAAACAAGATTAATTCTCCATTTCGCTCCATTGATATTTCCCCATAGGGAATTGCTGCATTTACCTTATGATATAGGAACTTTCTATTATTTTCATCTGACATATTTAGTTTCTGTATATTTTTTACTTCACTTGTAGAACAGATAATTTTACTGCACTGATATTGATTCCATTTTTTAAAACCAAATTTAGGATAGAAATCTAAAACAGATGCATTGGCAAATAAATAGATACCTGCACATTTCGATTGCCAATCCTCGAGTACATTATGTAATATCTCACGAATAAGTCCTTGCTTTCTATATGCTTCGTCAGTCATTACTGTCCCTAACTGAATGAAGCGTTTTGATTGACCAAAAACATGAATATCCATTAAATTAACAGATACATTTGATATCACTTTGTCCCCATCCAATAACGAATACGGTATGTATTGATCCTTCCAATACCCATTCTGATACCATTGTTCAAAATTAAACCCAAAGGTCTTTTCAGTGAGCGCATTAAAACTCTTCCTATAGGTTTCATCTGTGCGGTTACCTTTAACAAGTTTATAAATTTTATGATTGATATTTATATATTCCATGGTATATCTCCTCACCTGATTGGTTTCTAATACCACATTTATCCATATGATATTTATTATACATTTTGAGCCGTCACAATGTATAAGACGTGGATTCATTCCTTTGTAACAACTTTTATAGGATACAAACCCAACTTTACTCCTACATATGGAAATAGAAGATTCGCAATATAATATTACAACAAAACAGATTTATTTTCTATACTATATTTGACACTTTTATTATTCCTAGAGAAAGTTCCTATTATTTCTTATATTTTATAGGGTTTGGATGTTAAAGGCATACTGAATGCCAATGAATACAAATTATAATAGGATATAGGAAAATGATGAAAACTGTCTATGGAAAGTTGTTACTATTTTATAGCAAGTGTCATTTTCACCCTAATAATTAGTGTATTTTACAAATTTCAACAATTCGTGTTGACAATAAAATTGGGTCATGCTACACTCTGATTGTAACATTTTTCCATTTTCTTACACAATTTCATTTCATAATGTAATTTTCATTACATCTTAGTTATGCATTCATGCATCTTCGGAAGGCGCTATCCAACACTCTGATTTTACCCAAATGCTTTATTACTCATTAACCAATTTAAAAACAAGGAGGTTTTTTATGTGCAAAAAAGTGAATACTAGTAAATTTTTATCAGTTATTTTGGCTGTTGTCTTTCTTATTATTACAGTCAATCCCCCTTTATCAGCTCATGCAGCTGCAACCCAAAGTGAAGCATATTCCTGGAATAATGTTCAAATTAATGGGGGTGGATTTATTCCCGGCATTATTTTTAATGAAACGGAACCTAATTTAATCTACGCCCGCACAGATATTGGTGGCGCATACCGATGGGACGAAGCCAGTAATCATTGGGTTTCCATCAGTGATTCTGTAGGCTGGGAGGATTGGAATAAGAATGGCGTAGACGCCTTAGCTACTGACCCCATTGAGCCAGACCGTGTATATATGGCAACTGGTACCTATACCAATTCCTGGGATACCAACGGACAAATTATGCGTTCTACCGATAGAGGTAATACTTGGCAAGTCACTCCTCTTCCATTTAAAGTGGGAGGGAATATGCCGGGCCGTAGTATGGGTGAAAGATTGGTTATAGACCCCAATAAAAATAATATTATTTATTTTGGTGCCAGAGGAGAAAATGGCCTTTGGAAAAGCACGGATTACGGTGTTACCTGGAATAAAGTAAGTAGCTTTACCAATACTGGAAGCTATATACAGAGCCCAGGAGCAGACTATGGTTCAGATAAAATCGGTATCGATTGGATTACTTTTGACAAAACTTCAGGAAGTCTGGGCAATGCTACACAAACTATTTATGTTGGAACTGCAGATACTGGTAACAGTGTTTACCGCAGTACAGACGGAGGATTAACCTGGAGTGCGGTATCTGGACAACCAACCGGATACTTACCTCATCATGGAGTCTTATCCTCTACAGGTAATCTTTATATTTCCTACAGTAATGGAGTTGGTCCTTATGACGGTTCTAAGGGTGAAGTGTATAAATTGAATACCACAACTGGTGTATGGACAAATATTTCTCCTGTTCTTCCTTCCAGTGATGATAACTATTTTGGATATGGTGGATTAGCTGTAGATACTCAGAATCCAGATACGGTTATGGTGGCGACACTTAACTCCTGGTGGCCGGATGCTAATATATACCGAACCACTGATGGCGGTACGACTTGGACCAGTGCTTGGACTTGGGGTGCATATCCTAGTCGAAATTTACGATATGACTTAGATATTTCCAATTCACCTTGGCTGAATTTTGGTATAGACGGTATCGCTGATAGTGATTCACCTTCTCCTCAACTTGGCTGGATGATAGGTGACTTAGAAATTGATCCTTTTAATTCAGACCGCATGCTGTATGGAACTGGTGCCAGTTTAATGAGTACAAACCAGTTAACGAATTGGGATGCCAATCAAAAGTTAACAATTCTTCCCATGGCTACAGGTATTGAAGAGACTGCAGTAATTACACTTGTTAGTCCATCCACTGGCTCCTCACATTTATTAAGTGGACTTGGTGATATAAGCGGATTTAAACATGAGAGTTTCAATACGGTTCCAGCATACGGATATTTAAGCCCTAGTTTTGTATCCACCACCAGCATTGACTATGCTGAATCCACACCGAACTTTGTGGTACGTGTGGGTAATGTAGACAGAGACTGGACTACAAATAAGGCATGTGCCTTTAGTTATGATGGTGGAAGTACCTGGTTCTCCACCAATACAGAACCTGCAGGAATTGCAGGAGGTGGTCAGGTAGCTGTAGCTGCCGATGGTACTTCTGTGCTATGGAGTCCTAATCCGAATGCTTCTGGAACTCCAATTGCTGTCTATAGAACCACCAATAACGGTAATTCCTGGACTTCTGTCACTGGACTACCTGCACAGTCAGCAATATGTTCAGACAGAGTAAATCCAAATAAATTCTATGGATTTAAAAATGGTGTCTTCTATCTAAGTACCAATGGTGGAAGTTCCTTTACTCCAACTACTGCAACTGGCCTTCCCGTAAGTGCATCCACTGTTGTTCATACGCAAGCAGAAAAGTCTACAATAACCTTCAAAGCAATGACCGGCGTAGAAGGTGATATATGGTTTGCTGGTGGCAGTACAGCCGAAGGTATTTACGGTTTGTGGCACTCTACAGATTCTGGAGCAAACTTCACAAAACTTTCCAATGTACAAGAAGCCGATACCAT
>DALYNO010000135.1:0-8796 GCA_031975295.1 Anaerocolumna sp.
TTATAAATGGATATATTATAGTATCCACTCTTAGGCGCTTCAAACTCCCATTCAATCCACTGTCCAACCAGTCTCCAGGAATTACCGCCAATAGAATTATTTAAGAGTTCTTTTGTACTGGAAGGATAAACTGCTGGCGAGGACTGATCCTGTTTAGGATAAAGCATTTGGGAAGAAGTCTTTGTAGCATATTCCCCTTCTATGCGAATCTTTGCACCACTTGTATCAGATACTCCCTGTAAATCTAGCGCTGCCTTAACTTCTTCATAGGACTTTGCTGTTCCTTCATTACTTAATACTAATTTATTAATTAACATTGGTTCTTTTAAGGAAACCATAGAAATGGTACGGCTACCTTCTTCCAGGTAGATAGAAAGTACCTCCGTTATGTACCCCTTACTGTCATATAAATATCTGCTCTGCCATTCTGGAATTTCAATACTCTTTGGTTTTACATCATTCCCCTGGTTATCTTTCACCCAGTTTTTAACAGTAACACCATCATCATTTATATAAGTATCCTCCACATAACTGGTCCATACTCTTGGAAAAGTCTGCATTGCCAGTTCTTCAAATGGAAGCCCGCCATCTATAAAAATACTCCGTTCAATATCAGAATTTTTACCTTCCACTGGATAATAAACGACAGAAAGGTTATAAAAACCAGTCTCAGGTACCTCCACTTCAAACTCGATAAGAGAATCTTCACCCGTTAAGACACTTCCACCCTTCATTCCTTCATAATCTGTATATATTTCTGGAACTGTTCCCTTATCACTCTCTTCATACCTTACGTACTCTTCTGCAGGTACTTCTATGATCCGATCTGGGTGAGATGCCTCCTTGTATAACTCTTTGTATTCCTTATAGGAGGGAATAGAATCCTTTATATTATAGGTACTGATTATTTCATCAAATTCGTCCATCAGCATATCTGTCTTGGCATAGCTTACCATTTCCCCAACATGGAACAGGGGGAACAGGATTATAACAGCCAACAACAACGCCACGATTTTTTTGCCGGTTTCCCTGGGTATCATATTTTATCCTCGCTTCTGCGCCGCTCATAATACATGTCAAGTTGTGTTCACAGCGCTGACACAAACTTGTTCAGAATAGAATTATAATTACTCTTTCAAATTCGGTAAATCTTCCCGTGTAATTACATCTTCGTCTTTATATACCTTTATCAGCATGGATTCCTCTGTATATTGTTCACTTAATGAAAAAATAGAAGTGTCTTTTGCAACAAATTCTCCTTGCCAAGTACACCACATTCCCCACATGGCACCATCACGTCTTGCAAGGTCTGGATCAAATAGACATCCATTTTCCGTGAGATATACAAGTTTGGTCTCTTTGCTGTAATTTTTTGCTGCATTGAAATAAGAGGAAGCCTGAGAGGTATAGACTCTCTCTCCAGGATATATATCCTCACCAATAATATCCACATATTCATCTCCTGGATACCAATCTCCATGCTGCCCATTCCATACCCAAATGAGATTGTCTAGTCCATACTCATTCGTCAACCTGTCATAAAGCAAAGTATACAGTTTCTTGTAAGCCTCGGCTCCAGAAGCTCCCCACCAGAACCAACCTCCACTTGCTTCATGTAGCGGTCTCCAAAGAATTGGTACACCTGCTTCCTCTAAAACCTGAAGCTCCTTAGCTATGGCATCTATATCTTTCATGAGCAGCTCATATCCCTCTGAATCTTCACCATTCATAATCTGAGCGAGATCAATATTGGTCGCATCTGCATAGAAGCCCCTATACCATTCCCCTGTCAGATATTTAGAAGGAGCATTCCAGTGCCAGCAAAAGGTTACTATTCCACCCTCATTCCAAAAATCAACGGCATAATTAGTAGCATAACCTTTACTTCCATTTTCTACCCTGGAAGGTGTATATTCTATAAAGTCAAGACCCAAAACTGCCGGGGTCTTACCTGTAGCTTTTTTAATTACTTGAAATTCTTTACCATACTGACCTGTGTCGCAAAATTGTCCTGAAAGAAATTCTTTACCATAAATATCACAGAGATAACTGTATAGTCTTTTGACTTCTTTAGAAGCATTTGGATTAGCTAGTTCAGCTTTCACCTGATAAATAGAAGGGTCAATAGGCTCTGCAGTAAGTATTTCCAGATAGTCCAGTGAAATCCAACCCCAGTATTTTAATAAAGAAACCTTATGCTCTCCAGCTGTTAGATATACTCTATGTATATTGGAATTTGTAAATGCCTCTTCTTCCACGAACACTGTGCCAAGCTGGTCTCCATCCACACTAACATAATTATGTTTCTCTCCGCCCTTACTAGCACTTTTAAAATTTAAATCGTAAAAACCATCCTCTGAAATAGCGATTGTAAAAGTACAGGTATCTCCATCCTCATCAAAACCTTCTACATATCCGTTCCCGGAATAGCCCTCTTTTGAAGGATTTGTAACCGCTTTAACATTGCCGGTCCATTTGGCAGCTTCAGCTTCGTAGATCCCCACCGTTTCTTGAACAAAGGAAATACTTGTTTCACTCTTTACCTGCTGCACTTCATCCTTTTTTGAATCAATATCCCTTTTCACTGTACACCCAGTCGCCATAATCCCCATTAAGACTGCCATTCCGATACTTATTGCAATCCTTCCCTTCTCCATAGCTCGCTCCTCTGATTTTCTTACCTTAAGTTTATAAAAGCATGTGTTGGAAATTTTTTAACCTTTTTTAAGTAATTTTAAGTTCATTTAACTTCATTTAATCTATGTAATAATCTTACTATAGATTGCCATAAACTTCAATATGTTTTATGCACTTTGTCACTATGACCAATATTTGGGTTTTTTATTTGTGCAAATTGTCTTTTATATTTTTATTAATTACGCTAATATTGTCGAATTTTAGATGTTTTGATTCTTTTTACTTAAATAATTAATTTTTTAGCTTTTTTTAGCTTGTCCCAATTACTTTACACTAAATAAGTTAAATTTTTTATTTTTCTGTAAATAAAGGCTCTATTACCTTTATGCTTCAAATTAAGTTAAAAAAATAACAGGCAAGGTAAGCTTGCCTGTTATCTTAAAATGATACAATATAAACTTTAAAACAAATTAAATGTACTTAAGAAATCAGTAATCCCAAAATAGTAAAATTCTCTTCTGTCGAACTGCCTTTTTTTCTAATTTCTATAGTACGCATTTTTCTATCTTCAGATACAAATACTTCTGTAGTCTCACTAAAATCACCCCATCCATTGGAGAAATCAGCGTCCAGAGTCATTGCATATTCCCCATCCACATAAACCTCATACTGTCCCCCAGTACCGTTTGTGAGCTTTTGGTACATAATTCCAATATTGGCAGCTTCTACTATAAATTCTATACCTTCTTCTCCGCTTTCTGTACTCCAGTTGTTCGGAAATACTGTATTCACATCATCCTTATAAAAACTCCCCCATTTTGCTGGTTTAATTTCCTTACTATCTAAAATTTCCGCTTTTGTATAGACCTCTTTTGTAACTGCCGCCATTTTAAAAGGTGTCACTTCCTTGGGGATAGTATCCAATCTATGATAAATCTGAGTAAGATAAACTGTGAATAGTTCGCCTACAATCCCATGTCCCCTATCGTTAGGATGAATATTATCCGGTGAAATATCCTTCCAGGCTAAGTTGTTGTTCTTCATTTCTTGTAGTACTCCATTACCATAACTTATCATTGGCAGTCCATATTGAAAGCCAATATTGGCCTCAAGATCCTGTGCACTTGTGCCATCCTCCATGGTCATAAATAAAAGTGCCAATGCCGGTTCATTCTCCTGTTGTAATATGCGTCTTACTAGATTATCATAACTTTTCTTATAAAAGAAACTATTACCGTCATTTACAGCAAATTCTACCACTACAAAGTCAGGCTTATGGGACAATAAATCCTCATCAACACGATGTACCCCAAGATAAGAACCTGTACCTCCTACGCCTGCATTGATTAATTCTATTTCTGCCTCAGGAAATGTATCCACCCACCATTGTTTTAGTAAAGATGCATAGCAATTGCTTTTTTGTGACGCAGAATAACCTTCTGTAATTGATCCGCCAATCACACCTATGGTTACCTTCTCACCTGCTTTGGCTTTACGCATAGCTGCAGCAATTCTTGTTAAATCCCCTTCTTTAAAAGCAGTCGCCTTCTCATACATTTCTTTGGTTATATATGTACAAGTGGATAGAAGTGCATCTAAGTTAGGTAGTTTGCCACTATAATCTATCTCACCATAATTACTCTTGTCTGCATCAGTCCATTCCTGTGCATGATTATCCTCTGTAATGTTATTCTCTGCATTATTATTTGTAATGTTATTCTCTGTAATATCATCTTCTATTCTATTTTTCTCAGTGATTGTATCTTTTGCTAATTCACGCTGCCTGCAACCAGGTAATAACATGGAACAAAAGATTAGTAGTGTAAACATTATTACTATCTTACTTTTTAAGCCAAGTACAATACGAGTAATCATTTTTCTATTTACTTTCCTATCTACTTGATTGATTCTCTTAAGTATTTTGCTATATAATTCCTTCTTCATTCATATATTCCCCCTACCAAGTTACTATTTGCTACATGGTAAGGGTAAATATGTAAATTGTCAAGTAGACTTCTTATTAATTTGCTACGATAATCAAAATCTGTCTTATTCCTCATCATGCTAAACAAAGATTCTTTCGTTATATAACTATCAATATTACAAAAAAAGCAAGAAAAAAGCACATAACTTTCTTCTTGCCAATCTTATTTATCTGTGATTCATTGAAATACGTACTGCAATCAGCTTAAGGGGTTACACATTTTTGTTATTATATAATTTTAAACACCCATTAACTAACGCAGTAAATATAATTGATCCCAATAAGGATATGAATATAACTTCGTTAAAAATCCCGATACAGTTACACCAAGTGCCAATCCACATATGATAATATGAATAGCAGCTCCCCCAGTTTTAGAAATTCACACTCTAGAGAAGATATGGTTTGCCAATTTAAACTATACGTAGATGCACAAATGCCCTAGAGCGCTAGCTCCAAGGCATTTATAATTTCAGTAATACATATCAAGCTTTAGTTTATATAGTAATTTATGATATATTCCCTACGTATCATATCCTGGCATGCTTTATTCGCTGCAGTAGAATCTTTAAAGTCCATTGTTACTAAATAATATTTACCAAATTCTTTCATAGTAACATTAGCACTAACATAATCCTCCTCAAATATACGGGCAACTTTTTCTGCGTATGTTTTGCTGCCAATAACTCCAAGTCTTACATGTGTGTTAAATGCTTCCGCTTTACGAGTAATTGTAAGGGTATAAACCTTTGCAGACTTCCCATTTTCAGCTGTCACTTTAACATATACTGTATTTGTGCCAACTTTTAAGTCTATTTTATTGCTTTTAATAACTTTCTTTAAATCTTTATCACTATACAATTTATATGTAGCCTTACTACTAACAGAAGCTTTCACAATTAATGTATCTTTGTTATTAGGAACTGTAGCTGATATGGAATTTTCTTTGATTATAGCTTTCTCTGGTATAATTATCTTAGTGATGTCTGCTCTCCAATTCTTATTTCTTGTAATGGCTAATTTATAAACTTTACTAGTCTTATCCTGAGCAGTTACTTTAATATAACTTGTATTTACACCTGTCTTAAGAGAAAGTTTGTTATTTATAGCTGCTTTCTTAAGCTCTTTGTCCAAATATACTTTATAAGTTGCTTGATCACTTATAACGGCTTTAACTGTTACACTATTTACTGAATTTTCCACAGCTGCAGTTATAGTAGTCCCCTTAATTACTGCATTAGCAGGTGCTGTAATCTTCTTAATCTCTTTTCCTGCTGACTGTAAGAATGCATCTGTTTTAACTACTGTAAATGTACTGAATTTATTGATGTTAAAGCGAATACCATATACACCTTCTTTATATTCTACAAGCTCACCTTGTACCATTTCCTTATCACCATCTGAATGTTCAATGTAAACAGCTAATTGTTTGGTTAACTTTTCTTTTTCATCTGTATTAACAGGAATTTTCACTCCAGTTACTGGCAATATTATTTCTGTATTAGTGGACGGCATATTAGTCTCAATAGTAATAGGGTTTCCTATAACAGATACTATACTGTTTGTATTATTACTGATTAATCCAGCTTTTTGTTTCGCCTGAGCAGATACTGTTGCTTTTTCTGTCTCATCTTTAACAGGAACTAAACGAAAATATAATTCATTGGTTAATCCTTTACTGATATTAATAACACTTTCCTTTGATAAGAATATTTTAGCTTCTTCTGTATCGATCTGTAGATTTATCTTACCATCTGCTAAGGTCTTAAGTGAAGTTACTGGAATATTTACTGTAGTCTCTGATACTATATCCTTATCATCTGGTATAACTATTCTCGCTGTATCTTTTCCTTCAGCTTTTAATTTACTTACTGTTTCTTTTGTTTTTTCCGTATCATATAAAATCTTATCAGACTTTTGTCCGTCTTGCTTTGTAGTTCTTACAATCTGAATTTGAGCAGCCACACTATCAGAACTGCCTTGCTTTACATCAACAGTAATCTGTTCTGTACTAGTTGAAGGTGTAGTCCCTGTATAATTAGAATCAGTATTATTATTGCCATTTGAATCTCCACCTGAAGTAATTGGACTCCATTTGGCATAAACTATCGTATCACCAGTAATAATTACTTCTGAGGTAAAAAGTGTGCCAGTGCCATTTTCTCCAGTATACCATCCACCAAAGGCAAATCCCGCTTTTGAGGGAGTAGCTGGCCAAAGATCAGTTCCAAGTTTTGTACCATGAGCAACTATTCTGCCCTCGGATACTATTCCACCAGCATGAAAATTAATGGTATGATATACGACTTCTTCATTCTCTTCAAAAATGGCTCTTATTAGAACTGATTCCTTTGGCATTATAAACTTATTGTTAGCGATAGTAATATTACCTTCAAGAACATACCATTCTTCTAAGTGATAGCCTTCATTAGGAATAGCTGTTAATGTTATTTCTGTTCCTGCTTTTGCAGAAGTTTTATTAGCACTTGCTGTTCCATGTCCATTATTCTTTATAAATACACTGTAATCATCATCTTTATTAATAGTTAGGGGTTGAGAGACAGTTTCTAGTAAGTTCTCATCCTTGTAAGTAATTATAACAACTGACATTTCTCCTTCTATTATAGCTCCCTTCTCAGGATTAGTAGAGATACCATTGTCTTCAAAATCTGCATAAGCTATATTTTTACTATTTCCATCACTATAAAGAATAGTTACTGCAAGTCCACTAAGGTCAAGAGTCTCACCTTCATTATATGTAGTTTTAGCAGGTGGTGTATGTATCTGAATGGATTCTACATAAACTGGATCAGGATCTGGTCCAGTTCCACCAGCTAATTCTGGTATGGGGAAAAGATAAAACATATCTGCACCATCAACCACAATATTTAATTTATCATCTACCGTAGCCCATGACGCCACCATATGGTCAGATAAAAGTATAATATCTTCTTTTGTTCCAATTGAATAGGTGGTTTTTCCAGAACTCATATCCCATTTCACGATTGTTCCATTAGGCGTTATTTCTAAACCAGCTGAATTACTAATTTTTATTGCATCATATTTTAATGTCTCATTGTAATAAGAAAATACTATACCACCATCTATTCTAACTGTAGCATTGGGAGACAGTGAATTAATGGCAATACCATTACTGGAATATACAATTCCTGTCCCTTCAACAATAATATTACCAAGAGTTGCAATTGCATTTCCTTTATAAGCTTTTACTGCTCCATTTGAAACTTTTATTAAACCTTGAGACATAATGGCTGCATTCATGGGTGCATTTGCACTCACCAGCCCACCATTAATCCAGGTAACTGAATTTAAGCCCATATTCCCAATAGGCGTTCCACTCTTGGAATTTATGGTACCATCTAATACAGTGATTTTATTTTCATTTCCATTGGCAATAATTCCAAACATTGAAGAAGAATCAATACTACCACCATCAACTGTAACAGAATAAAATTTTTGAAGCATACCAATAACTGCATATCCTCCACTGGTTGTAAGATTACCCCCCTGGGCTAATATAAATTTACCATACCCCCACAGCACAATCAAGGAATCTTGCGCATTAAGTGTTCCTTCCAACTCTGCCTTCCATATCACTGTCACACTTTCTGGTATATTAAGGGATAGTGGCATGTTTGCTCCGGTAACTGCTCCTGTTACTGTAACCGTATTATCAACTTTATTCACATCTGCAGTAAAAGTACCGGATGCTCCTCGGTAAGTCTCTATTGTCGTCTTTAAGGTATTCCAGGTTGCGTCTGGGATGCTTGTTCCTGGATTTCCTGTTCCTGGCTCTCCCGTTCCTGGTTCCCCTGTTCCTGGTTCTCCCGTTCCTGGTTCTCCCGTTCCTGGTTCTCCCGTTCCCGGATTACTTGAGTTAGGTATCTCATAAGCCTCAATACTTTTGATAATGATTGCACTATTAAGAACGCAGTCAAAAGGAGTTATTGTAAAAGAGTCAATACCTTGAAATTCTCTCATCTCTGATACATTAAAATACAAAAATTCTGTATCATAACTACCTGATGCTGTATATATATATTCTGCTTCAGGCACTGGGTTACCATTCTTATATCCAGTTAATTTTAAACTAACCAAATCATTCATAACCTCATATGCTGCTACCTCTATAACTGAGAGATTAAGACTATTTA
>DALYNO010000136.1:0-8765 GCA_031975295.1 Anaerocolumna sp.
GGAAATGCAGTTATCTTATGAAATTAATGAAGGAGATGGTGCATTTTACGGTCCCAAAATTGATTTTCACTTGGAAGATTCCATAGGAAGGACTTGGCAATGCGGTACAATTCAATTAGATTTCCAGCTGCCAAGTCGATTTGGTGCTGAATATATAGGTGCAGATGGTGAGAAGCATCAACCGATTATGATTCACCGTGTTATATTTGGCTCAGTGGAACGATTCATTGGAATTCTGATTGAACATTATGCCGGAAAGTTTCCAACATGGCTGTCCCCTATACAAGTGAAAGTTCTTCCCATTTCCAATACCTATCTTCACTATGCTGCAAAAGTAACAAATGTGCTTAAAATAGCAGGGATAAGATGTGAACTTGATACCAAAGATGAAAAGCTTGGTTATAAAATACGAGAAGCACAGTTAGATAAAGTGCCTTATATGGTGATTATAGGAAGTAAGGAGCAGGAAAGTGAAGTTGTAACAGTGCGTGGAAGAGAAGGCGGTGACTTAGGCAGTATGGCAGTGGATGAATTTGTAATGAAAGTATTAATGGAAGACAATCAAAAATTGTAATGAATCACTCTAACCACTAAAGTATATTAATTTATAATGATGAAAAAGATATGATTGAAAATGTGGAATTCTTTCATATCTTTTTCATTTCAAGTATGTCTTGTATTTCTATCCAGAAATGGTACAATATCCTTCGACATGTAAAATTTCAACAGGAGGAGAAGGAATTGAAAATGCCTTTATTTTACCAACAGTTAGACAGGAATAGTAAATATGTTTTAAAATGCTGCTTTTTTGTTTTTGCAGTAAACGGTTTATATGCTATGATTTTAGGATCATTGTTACCACTTATGAGTATGGAATATGGTCTTAATAATACTGTAAGCGGAGCGCTGCTTTCAGCTCATCAAGCAGGGAATTTAATTGC
The DNA here is from genome assembly GCA_031975295.1 of Anaerocolumna sp. Taxonomy (GTDB): domain Bacteria; phylum Bacillota; class Clostridia; order Lachnospirales; family Lachnospiraceae; genus Anaerocolumna. The sequence continues at coordinate 942 of DALYNO010000136.1, forward strand.
TGGATTTATTGCTGGAGTGTTACCAATTTATTTAGGACGAAAGAAATCCATACTATTTTTATGTAGTTTTGTAATTATGGGATTTTCCCTGATGATTATAACGGGAAACCCAGTCCTGTTAATATTGGGATTTTTATTTACCGGTTTAAGCAGAGGCAGTATCTCTAATTTTAATAATACAGTAGTAAATGAGGTTTCGGGTAGCAGTTTGGCAGCATTAAATATATTACATAGTATCTTTGCGATTGGTGCCTTGTCAGCCCCTTTTTTAGTAATTGCCAGTACCCATATTGCAGGAGACATAGGCTGGAAAGTGGCTTGTGGAGTTATCATTGTTCTAGCAGCTATATCCATGATTCTATTCTCTAGAATGAGAATAGATGATACTGTAAAAAGGAAGGAAAGTACTTCCTACGTGTTTCTTAAATCAAAGAATTTTATCATTGTAGCAGGTATTATTTTCTTTTATTTATGTATAGAATCTGCTGTCAATGGATGGATAGTAAAATACTTTGTAGATTCTGGCATTCTGACAACTAAATATGCCCAAATGCTGGCTTCGTTATTATGGGTAGTAATGCTTGCAGGTAGATTAACTTGTGCATTTATTGGTGATCGAGTATCAAAAGGAACTTTACTTATTACAACAAGTGTTGGTACCGTCATTTTTTATTTGTTATTATTATCCACTCAGAATGTATGGATTATTACTTTAGCCATTATGGGATTGGGATATTCCATGGCGGGTATCTATCCAACTACCATAGCTACTTTTGGTAATACCATCAAAGAATATCCCATGTCCATTGGAGTCTTGCTAATGCTTGGTGGAACTGGTTCAATCATAATGCCAGTTATTATCGGTGCGTTATCAGATCAATTTGGTATTTTAGTTGGAATGACTGCAATTGTATTTGCTATAGTTATGATGACAATCTTTGTGTTAGCTAATGTGTTTGCCTTAAGAAGTGATAAATAATAGAATAATATGGCAATAATTGAGATATGTAAGTTTTTATTAAACAATAAATCAATAACAATGTAGGATTCAAATTTAATATTACATCCTGCGGTTTGTACAAATCAGAAAGTCACATGCTTCGATTTCAATTGAGATGTTAGGGTTGGGGCCATTTGCCCCCAACCTAATAATAAATGGAAAAAGGAATCATTAGGGTAAAAATTGAAATATGGAGAAATATATATATCTTTCGATTCGTAAATATTAAGAATTAATAAATTCGATAAAATTCCATAACCAAAACCTTTCTTTGACATAAGATAGACTGTATGAGAATAAAAGCAGAGGTTTTTTATGGGAATATTCATGATTGTTCTTATAACGTTGGCAGCAACTGCTGATAGTTTTATAATTGCCTTTAACTATGGTATTAAGAAAGTAATGATCAGCACTTCTTCCAATTTATTTATATCTATCTTTTGTCTTCTTGGAACATTAGTATCTATGGTAATCGGTAAATTTCTTGGCGGTCTTGTCACCGTACACACAGCGAATATTTTAGGTAGTCTCGTATTGATAGGATTTTCTCTCTATATGTTAAAAAATGCGTTATTTGTAAGTGAAGAAGACAGCCACCAATATACCCAAGATCCAACAGCTGTAGATAAGGATAATTCAAAAGTTATTGAATTTAGAGAATCCTTTTTAATTGGAGTGCTTTTAAGTATAAATAATATGGGGATGGGGATTGGCGCAGGTATTACTGGTATGCCTATTTTCATAACTTCTATCGTTTGTGCTGGGGCAAGCTTTCTATTTATAAAGATTGGATGTCTTTTTGGTAACCATATAGAATCTACAAAAATTTCTAGAATTCTGGAAATTATTTCTGCGGTATTTGTATTAGTTCTTGGAATTCTGGGATTTTTTGAGTAATATTTAAAATTCGGATTTACAGGGTATTTCATGTAGCGATAAGGTATCTTGCCTTATCGCTATTGTGATATTTATTTCTTTTTTATATAATGAAGTCAATTTCAGTTAGAGTTAGGACAAGGGGGAAATGAGCTGTATGAAAATAACTGTTAATCAGGATTATCATTATGATGAAACAGAAGTAATTATTAACTGCCGGATAATAGATAAAAGATTAGAGAAACTTTTAGATACCATAAGACAATATACAGTTTCGTTGGATGGCAAATCTCTTTCTTAATTGTAACTTCATTCATACACTATCATTTCCACCGCTTATTTGCAATGGAGGCAGAAGAGATAAATAGACTGATAGATAATAGGAAATCAAATGATTGCTCCTAGCAGCAAATTAAATGAATCACAATTGAGGGTGGTAATATATTTAGGAATGTTATAAAATAAATAAGTTGGGGGTAAGAATGCCTTTAATAAAAGATTGACATTTGGTGTCCTGAGATAGGACGGACGGGAGTTTGTATGAAAAGTATTTCAAAATCTCAGGAAATAATTTTTCTGACCTTAGTTTCATTGTTTTGGTTTGCCCAATATGTGTATATGCCACATCAAACCACTTATTTGACTGCTTATGGAATCGCAGGTAATATGATTGGGGTTATTATTGGTGCTTATGGCGTTTCACAATTATTGTTTCGCTTACCCTTAGGTCTGATGGCTGATAAAGTGGGAAAGCATAAATTATTTATATTAATCGGAGCACTATCCTCAGGTATTGCTTCTCTTATTAGAGTTATTTCACCTGGTGAAATAGGATTTCTGATTGGAAATCTTATATCAGGGTTTGCATCTGCTATGTGGATTTCATTTATGGTGTTTTATTCCAATTATTATTCTGAAGATGAACAGCATACGGCAAATAGTCGTATTATTTTATATAATAACTTGGGAATTCTTCTTGGGTTTGTAAGTAGTTCTCTTTTATATGATAAAATAGGAATGAGGAATACTTGTGTATTAAGTCTGATTGCTGGCTTTTTGGCATTCGGTCTAGGATGTTTTATAAAGGAGTCTAAGAGTGTACATACGACCATCACAGTAGGAGAGCTACTTCAGGTATGCTTTCATAAACAAATATTGGTATTTGCTATGATTGCTTTAATACAGCAGGGAATTCAGCTATCTACTACAATGTCCTTTACTACCCAGATTCTAAAAAATCTAGGTGCCTCTGGTGCTGTTATAGGTGCTGCATCAATTGTATACATGGTTAGCTCTGTAAGCTTTGCTGGAATTGCTAACAGTAATTTTTGTAAAAAAAGAGGTGCCAAATTCTTTATTCCCTTTGTACTTCTTGTTGTTGCATTTTATTGCATTTTGATTCCAAGTGTAAACTCGATACCTCTTATCTTTATGCTGCAGATACTGCCTGGTATGTCAACAGGTATACTATTTTCTTATGCAGTTTCAGAGGCAATGAAGGGCGTACCAAAAGAAAAGAAATCAACAGCTATGGGATTTTTTCAAGCTTTTTATGCGCTTGGCATGACATTTATTCCTGTTTTAACTGGAAATGTTGCCACTGCTTTTAATATAAAAACTGCTTATTTTGTACTTGCAGGTATCGCTATAGCAGGTTGTGTGCTGGCATTGTGTTATTATAAAAAATGGATTAGGAAATTGGCATCATAATAAAGAAGATCATACGCACAAAAAAGAACATAAATAAAACAGTAATGGTTACGAAAAAGAAGTGATAGACTTAACCATTACTGTTTTTCATATACTTAGAATTATTGTCCGCCTATCATAAAATTAATAATTTTTTCTGTATCCTCTGGTTCGTAAGCAATAATTTCAAGTTCGTTAATAATTCCGTCAGAGAATAATTTAGCCATAGAGAAATACTGTGTTAACTTTGATTTTAAATTAATTCTGTCACCTTCTTTGGAAACTAGTTCTACAGTCCCTTTACAGGAATCAATCATTTTAAAAAATGCATCAATATCTGATATGTTCTTAATCTTCATAACGTGTTACCTCCCATTATTTAAGTTCTAACATTATATAATTGATATGTTATAAATGCGGGAATCTTTAAACAATAACCAAGTTATAGTTTACCGTATCTATTATTTGTATTATAAGATAAATGTAACAAAAAATCAATTGAATCAGTAAATAATATGTTAAATATGTCGAAAGAAAAAAGGTATGGATAGAAGTATGATGTCTCCTTTTGCTATAGGATAGGAACATAGAAATTTAACAGTATATCTTTTTGTTTTTCTACTAAATAACTTTCTTGTAGCCTAATGGTTAAACAGCGCACATCTATATGATAAATCACATCTATTTTTAATATTTCATGAATATTATGTAAAATTATATGGTTTTTTATCGAATGTTTAGTTATAATAAACTTTAAGTGATTAAGTTAAATAATTGATGCTCAAAAATAAGAATATTTTAGAAAGATGGAGTGTTACAAAATGAATTCGTTAAGGAAAAAAATACCTGCAGTTATTATATTAATGGTCGTTGTCTGTACAATTGCATTCACCATAGTATCCTATTATTTTATTCAAAAATCCGTTATTGATCAGATGAAAAATGATGGTCGTACTTTGATCATAACGGTGAAGAGAGAGATTATTAAAAACAAACTGTCAGAATTAAAAGACATGCAATTATTGTTCAAGGAAATAAAAGAAGCTAGCGACGGCAACTTAAATTACCTATCCATATCAGATAGTAATTCACAGGTATTGGTTTCTGATAATAGTGTGGTAACAGACCAGGAAGGGCAAGTTGATGCGGTTTCTTCTGCATCCTTATCTGGAGAAGTAGATAAAGTCATTAAGCAGCAAGAAATTGTGGGACAAATTATTAAACAAGGTGACGGGTCCAGTGTATATAATATTTCTACAGATTTTGAGTATAAAGGGGAGACATCAGCCTTAAATATTGGTATTTCTCTTAACACCATGTACACAGAAATAAAAGATGCATTAATCAATATAGTAATCGTTTCTGCAGTTATTATGCTGATTGCCATAACCCTTGGAGGTATCTTAGCAGGGCATATTATAAAACCGCTTACTAAAATATCTGGAAGAATAAAAGAGTTCTCGGAAGGAGATTTTACACAAAGTTTTGATTATGTAAGTAAAGATGAAATCGGACAAATGAGTACAGCGCTTGAAAAAATGAGGCTTAAGTTTAGAGAAATTGTTCGTAATATACAAGATAATGCAGCTCATATTTGCTCCAGTTCACAAAGCCTAACCGCTGTATTAGAAGAGAACTCCTGTACAGCTGAGGAAATATCCAATTCTTCAGAGGAATTAACAAACGGTGCAAGTGATATGGCTAGGACTTCACAGGATGGACTGGAGAAATTAAACATCCTGGCTTCTGAGATTAATAACTTAAATCACAAAACTGAAGGCATGAAGAAGAACATAGAAATAACAAAAGATGCAAATACAGAAGGCAGTAAAAATCTAAAGGATTTACAGAAGGCTATTTTAGTAAATGAAGAGACAAATCATGAGATACGAAATCAGTTCGACATTTTATCGAATAAAATGAGTGTAATTTCTGAGATAACTTCTGTAATTAAAAATATAGCTGACCAAACCAATTTGCTGGCATTAAATGCAATGATTGAAAGTGCAAGAGCAGGTGAAAATGGAAGAGGGTTTAGCGTAGTGGCAGAAGAGATTGGTAAACTAGCTGAACAGACCTCTAATTCTATTTCAGGTATTGAAACCATTGTGTCTCAAGTAGGGGAAGCTATGTCCAGAACAAGCAGTTATATGGATAAAGGTTCTGTAACAATAGTAAAAACCAATGAAATATCCAAATCTTCAAGCGAAGCATTTATGTCAATTGAAAATACAATAAATGATATAGTAGATGAAATACAATATGTAATGGAGGCTGTTCATACCATTAACCTGGATAAAGATAGTATCGTAGATAACATTACTAATATTTCAAATATTGCATTGGAAGCAAGTGCGGCTACTGAAGAGATTGCATCTTCATTGGAGAATCAATTAATCAGTATGGAAAATGTATCAGTGTCTTCCCTGGAGTTGCAAAGAATTTCTGAGAATTTAACGGATTCAATGAAACAATTTAAATTGTAAACCGGAGACGGGATAGCATATTTGGTAATGATATAGTGGGATTCTATAGAATGTATATATACAGATAGATTTGATAAGAGAACTTATAACAGTATATAAAAAGTGGAAATAAAACAGGATTGGTTTTCTTGTTTTGTTTCCACTTTTTTCGTAATAAATTAAGTATGAATTTTGTTTGAGTTTAACTTACTGTTTAAACTGCCTTCACCAAGGTATATGGCTGTTTTAACATAGTTTAGTAGTACATTTTTGCTTATATAGGTTTTAGGTGCTTTTGCTACATAAATGGCATTTCGTTTAGAATGATTGGAATAATTTCTGTATATAATAAAAGCTGATTTGTGTGTGTTATCCCCTATTATATGTATGCTGTCGTTACTCTTTCCTGTTTTTTTGCCATATATTTTATTGGTTTTAATACTAGCCGATTGGGTTTGATAAGCAAAAATGCCATTTAAACCATAATTTTTTATTATATTGGAAGTAACTAGGGTATGATTGCTTTGGTTATATAAAGCAATGGCATTCTCACCAGTATATTCTATGGTATTATTATCTATTTTACCATAATTACTTTCATTATATAAGGAGATACCATTTTTACCAGAGTAAGTTAAACTATTATATATTATAGTTGCTTTATTTGATTGATACAAACTGATTCCACCTGTATTTTGTACCAACAAACCAGCTTTATATAAAGTGTTATAAGTAATTTTGGCATGGTGACTTCCGGCAATTAAATATATACCACTATTATTCGTATTATTAATTGAATTATTTGTGATATCACTCTGGGTGGTTCCTTCTAAAAAAATGCCGCAGCGTTGAATATTTTTAATGGTATTACTATATATACTTACACCGGATAATGGTCTGCCGGAACTGCCAATTGTGTGTATGGCATCTCCCCAAGAGGCCCCCTGGGTTGAGATAGTTTCATCTATATTGTATATGGTGTTATTTTTAATAACAATATTATAATTGTCTGGCATTGGTTCTTTTATTGTGGTTTCTAATGGTTCCAAGTAATGTTTATCTTCATTTTTTATATATGTATATACTAAGATTCCCATATTAACATTGTATATGGTATTGTTACTTACAGTTAGATTCCTATAATTATATGCTTTTATAGCTGTATCCTGCAGATCATGCAATTTGTTATTATGTATGGTTATATTTTTATGAAATACACCCCTGACGGAGGTGTGAGAACCAATGGCTCTAGAGTAATCGTATATTTCGGAACCTGTTATTAAAATATTGTCACAGGCTAAATCATCATATACTAAATACTTCTCTTGCATGCTTGGGACGATTACCTTGTCATGAACTATATCAAGTTGTATTGCTTCCTTTAGCATAGATCCACCATAACCATAAAGAAGGCAGTTTTTAACGGTGCCGTTTTTTACACCGGCAAATGTTATCAAATGACTGCCATCTGGGACATTACGTATGGTAGCACTTTTAATTATAACATCGGTAGCATGAATAAATCTAAGACTTTCTGTACCCTTATTTAGACTGGCTATTCGTGAAGAATCCCATATGCCACCAGATATACTAATATTTTTGGTGGTCTCATAACCACCCTTATCGTTGGTCAAGTCGTTTGCTAACATAGCGCCTCTTTGATGGTTTTTAAGCAAAAGGGCATTTTTATCAGCTCTAATGGAGGTATTGCTATAGATACGTAATTCTTTATTCAGTAGGTAATCCCCTTCTGGTATATTTATAACTAAAATATATTTGCCATTTTTATTATAA